>JBBQDY010000149.1:0-7299 GCA_038320155.1 Cytophagales bacterium | reverse complement strand
AATAAAAAGACCTCGGGAAACCCAAGGTCTTTTATTTTCGACTTTCGTCTGATTTTAAAACTTAACACTGTTTCAAAGGTCAGGTGAAAAAATCATAAAAAAAATACCCAGTATTGGGTATTTTTTGAATGTTTTAAACTTTTAGGAGGCCTTTTTTGCCAGATTTTGATTTTTTCTCCTTTAAATTAAATTTATAGGTTTTCGGATAATTTTGTTAAAAACCCAACCTTTCCAATTCCTTATCTTGCAGTTTGCAGGATTTTGGTTTTAATTAACCGCTGGACTTTTTTATTGGAACTAGTTTTGCTCTGTGCGATGCGAATTTCATTACTTTTGCCCTTCAATCACCCGTTTTAAGAAAAAAAAATAGAACCAAATTTAAATCCCTAAAAATGAAACAACAATTTACACAATTCTCGCTCAATCGCTCCCTGGTGATCATCCTTGTAGCATTCCTGGCTCTGGGAGCTTGTAAAAGTAAAAAGAAAGCCGTAGCAGCACCGACTCCATCTGCTCCCGTAGAGCAAGTGACCCCACCATCAGCACCTGTGGAAGCAAAAAAATCCGCAGAGGAAATGGCCGTAGAAAACCTTGAAAATGCATTTAATAGCGTTGCCAATGCAAGCAGCGGAAATGCAGCAGATCAGTCGATCCAGCAGGTATTGGGTATGTTCTCAAATCAAGAGACTCCAGTATTGATCGTTATCCATGAAGAAAATGGCATTAAAGATTATGATGAGCCAACTACCATTAAAAAGTATTTGGATTACTTAAAAGACACTAAAAAGAACCTTAATTACATCAGCGATATCCGATTGGATGCTAGTGGTAAAGTTTCTGAACTTGAATTGAGAAGAAAATAAAAGCCTAACATCAAAAACACGAAAAATGAAAAATATCCTTACCCTTTTCTTAGGCTTATTCTTTGCCAGCTCCATCGGAGTATATGCGCAATCTGACAATGTTAGCCCAGCTAGAAAGCAAGCAATAGACTCCCTTGCGCTTGAAAAAGTAAAAGACCTTTCCAAATACATCAGCATCATCGGTAGCAAAGAAACTCAGTTTTCGGAGGCTAACCGAGTAATGGACCGTGCTGAAGAGCTTTTTGCTCCAGGTGCAGAGATGGGCGTTTCCAGTATCAACTCTAATGATATCGCTTACTATAAAGTAAGAAGATACTTTGAGCGTTTGATGGCCTTGAATTACGATCGCGTAAACATCTCTTGGTACGATATTCAGTACATCTCCGATCTTGAGCGTCAGCCTGACGGTAGATACGTAGGTGTGATCACCATCTATCAGCGATTCGAAGGAACCTCGATCGAAACAGGCATGAATTACAAGGATACAACCAAGAAAGACATCACCATCTACGTCGAGAAGAAGCAAACCCAAATTGCTGGTAGGACCATTGAATTTTGGGATGTCATGCTCGGCGACGTGAGAGTGACAGAAACCTCAGCATGAGAATAATCCTCCTTATTATTGCGATTTCTTTCGCAAGTATCTCTTTAGTTCCAGGGCAAGGCTTAGGCGGCCCTGGAACTATTAAAGATGACGGTAGATTAGCAGCATCTACCAAACAACTCAATCAGTTTTTCAGAAGATTTAATGCCGAAGAGTCCCTAGACGGGGAAACAAGGTTTTATCCTGGAGATTCACTTTATCATAACATGCCACTTAGGCAGGGATTTATTCAGATCCTATTTGATAATCAAACTTCATCCATTCCCAAGGAGCTCAAGACTCAATTTATTAATTCGGTTTTGAGTTCGTCTTATCCGCAGTACCTAAACTTCCACCGGGAGGGTTGGTATTCTGAGGTTCAAACCCAATTCATTTACAAAGGAAAAAGGGAAGCCGCTACAATAATTTTGAAGCTACAGCCCGAAAGGCTAGGCTATGAATGGGTATTTGATGACATCTCATTCCAGCCATTTAAGAACTTATTTAAAAAACCTGTCGGGATTGAAAAGGATTTTCTACACCCGCTCAGCCATGAACTGGGTTTTATGAATTTGAGACGTGCGTTTCAAGATTCGAAGACACCAGAAGCATATACCAGATCAGACTACAAGCCGGATTACCTGACGCTGTTTCTCTATGAGATGAAGCTTGGAAATCTTCGATTTGAAACCGTATCGGACGTGAAATTTCATTTCTTTCAAATTGAAGGCTGGTATTTTGAAGTCAATCAGTTTAACAGACCAGGTTTCAACACCGGTTGGTTGATTTCTAACTTGGTCAAACTAGCTCCGGGGGATAAAGAAACTATTCAGAAATACATTTATGATCAAAATTAATAGGATCTCTTTTACCTTTTTATTGCTGCTTCTTAGCTATACCGGCTTTGCGCAAACTATAAAAGGTTACACCAAAGCCGAAATTGACAGCTACTCCGCTAAAGTAGAGGATCAAGTTCGCTTTCTGGAGTACCTATTAAATACCATAGGCTCAAAGGAAACTTCCGCACGTGATAAAGATGTAGTGATCCGTGAGAGCTATTTAAAGATCTTTAGAGATGGCCTAGTTCAGGTAGAAGATGACTTACTTCTTGATAGAAAAGTAGTCACCAACAAAGACGTCACATCTTATTTGAAGGATATTGAGTTTTTCTACAGAGACATTAATTTCAAGTTCAAAATCCGAGACGTGAAACCTTACCAGAAGGATGACGGATCTGTGTTTTTTGTCGCCTCCTTAGACCAGACTATTACGGCAGTTGGAACCAAAAACGAAAAAATATCGAATACAAAGCCACGATTTGTTGAAGTAAATCTTCAAGAAAAAACCGGAGAACTCAAGATTGCCAGTATCTACACAACCAAAGTCAGCAGAGATGAGGAATTGCTAGAGTGGTGGAAAGGTATCAATCCTCAATGGAAAAGTTACTTCAAAGCTCGTTTCCAGCTTTCTGAAATGGACTCCATAAACATAACTCAGCTATATAAATTTGTTAGCGTAGATTCCTTAGATCTTTCCGGTAACACGGCCATCCTTGATCTGAGTCCAATTGAGGCGATGCGCCAGCTTCGCTATGTCGATTTGAGCAATACCAATATCACTGCTTTAGCTCCGATTTCAAATATTACCTTTCTGGAGCATTTGGATGTGTCAAACACACCAACCTCCGATATTCAGTTTATCAAATATGCCGATAAACTTAAAAGTTTAAATATCTCCTCCACCAAGATTTCCGACATAGGTTTGTTAGCTAATCTCAGGTCGATTCAGTCGCTTGAAGCTTCCCAAACTCCAATTATAAGCTTTGCCTTTCTAAATGAATTTGATAGCCTGCAGCGTTTGATCCTTCCAAACAGTGGATTTAACAATGGCGAACACATTCAAAATTTGGAAAACCTTAAAGAATTAGATCTGAGCCAGAACTACCTGATCAATTTCTCTGCCCTTCAAAGTCTTACTTCTCTAAAGTATTTGAATCTCTCAGAAACGAATGTTACTGATCTTTCTCCCTTCCTTGAGTTCAATGAATTAGAAGTGATTGATTTGACTAAAACTGAATTGGCCGATATTTCCTCGCTTAGTGGTAAAAAATCCTTGAGAAAGGTATTGGCAGATGAAACTGGACTATCTGTAATTGCGGCGGACAACTTTATCCGAAGCAACCCATCTGTGCTGCTGATCCATCATGTAAAGGATTTGAACTCATGGTGGGCTACACTTTCACCAAATTGGAAATCAATTCTGAAAAAAGAGAATCCTTCAATTACTTCTGATTCGCCATCTACTGAGATCCTAAGCCAAACGGTCGGCCTCAGTGAACTGGATTTGACTGACTCGGGAATCGAAGATTTAAATCCTATCACCCGATTTGTAAAATTGGAGAAAGTTGATTTTTCGGGTACTCCTGTTCAAGATTTAATTCCTTTGAGTGAGGTGAGGACTTTGATGGAAATCAGAGGGAAAAACACCAAAGTGAGCTCTATTGCTCCAATTAGAGAAAATGACAAACTTATTCGGATTGATTTAGAAGGTAGCCCCGTTGAATCAATAATGGAGGTGTTGGCTCTAGAGAACCTAGATTACATCAACGTAGATAGTTCTAAAATTTTCCCGGAAGAAGTTCCTGAGATTCTCTTGCAAAAGCCAAAGCTTACCATCATCTACAGGACAGACGAACTGAATTCATGGTGGGCAGATCTTGATCCTGTTTGGCAAGAAATCTTTAGAAAACAGTTTGAAATAGGAGAGGAACCTTCCGAAGAGGAATTGCACACCATGACTTCTGTATCCTCACTTTCATTCCAAAGCCTTTCCATTGGGAATATCTCCCCGCTAACTGCTTTTATCAATTTGCGATCTTTTACGCTTTTTGATTCTCCCCTAGGAAATATTTCACCTATTGCTGAGCTAAAACTGCTGGAAAAGTTGACTATTTCTCAGGTTCCCGTTACTGACTTTTCTCCGATACGCCAGTTGGTCAAATTGGAACAATTAAATATCAGCAATACAGGAATTGAAGACCTTACTGCCCTTTCTGCATTGACAAATTTGAAAATTTTAAATATTTCAGGTACTAATTTGAGGGTTCTGAAAGGATTGGAGGGACTGTATGCCTTGGAAGAATTAGATGTAGCCAGTACCAATCTAAGATCCTTGAGACCTATTGAGGATTTGGAAAATCTGAAAAAGCTTTCTTGCTTCAATACCCGATTGAACCAGCGCGCTGTAGACAATTTCAAAAAAAGCAATCCAGGTTGTGAAGTGAGGTTCTATTGAGAATCGGGTCTTCATTTACGGTGGACAGTCATTTATAATTTGATCGGCAAAGCTTCCGTTCTGGAAAATCGGTACAACATTAAGTTCAAATATTTCGAGTAGGTAGACATAAAAAAAGTCCCGGTTTCCCGGGACTTTAGTTTTTAAAAAGGGGTAAAAAAATAATATTAAAAGTCCCTTAAAGATTTTCTAGAAAAAATTTTGAGAAAAGTTGTTTAATCACCCTGACATAAAGGTATGTGGTGACTTCCGGAATTCTATACCCTGTACAGGGTATTTTTCATTTAATTTCCAGCCTATTTATGCACAAATTTGAATTTTGTATATAAAGACTTGTATTATATAAAGAGATTTTGAGATTGTTATTATTCATGGCTTTTAAAAAAATCATGACTTATGAAGCTTTAATTGAGAATATAACCATGGGCATGTCGACTTTCTAAATAGAAGGAAACCAAAAAAGGAGCAAGACAAAAATCCATAGTCCATGTCTCAAAACTTCATCCGATCGGGAATTCAAATTTGAAGAAATTGGAGAAGCAGAATAAAAACAAATCAACTAGTTCGACTAACTACATCAAAAAAAAAGCCCCGGTTTCCCGGGACTTTAGTTTGTAAAAAGGGGTAAAAAAATAATATTAAAAGTCCCTTAAAGATTTTCTAAAAAAAATTTTGAGAAAAGTTGCATAATCACCCTGACATAAAGGTATGCGCTGACTTGTGGAATTTTATACCCTGTACAGGGTATTTTTTGTCTTATTTCCAACTCATTTATTGATAATTCTGAATTTTTCAAATAAACATTGGTATTATACCGAGAGCTTTGAAAGCTTCTTGTTTTCAGATTTTTAAAAAAAATCCCAACTTCGGTCATGCAGAAAGCGCTGGTTCTTTTCACAATTTTGGTCATCATTTTTGCGATTCCCAGGGGTTTTGATTTTTCAGACGAAGGACTTTACGCGCTCCTCGCTGATCCTAACCAGCAGAATCTGGGAGGGATTTTCAATTATGACCTCTTTTTTAAGCTAATCTTCAGATTCACAGGAATAGAATTTGGGATTCAAGGTTTGCGAGTCCTTAGATTGATGAGCTATTTCCTTGGTTCTTTTGGATTAGCCATTTTCTGGAAAAATATCCAAAACACAAATCGGATTTCTCTCTCCATTTTTCTTTTGGCTTTAGCGGGTCTGTTCGGAGGGTATGGGTTTTTACCACCTACGCTTTCCTACAATTCAATTTCGGTGGTCGCAGTATGCCTTTGGCTTGGAATAGTCTCTAAGGAAGAAATGAATTGGAAGCATTGGCTGCTTCTAGGCCTCGTATTTTTGACACTCTTTTATTCAAAGATTACTGTCAGTTTTCTCCTTGGATTTTTGACGATTCTTTATTTCGGGTTCAATAGACAATTGAATTTTAGAAGTGTATTGCTTCTACTTGCACCCTTTGTCTTTTTTGAAGGGGTGTTTTATCTCCTTTTTCAGGAAAATGCATTGAGCAGACTTTCCACTGAAAAAGGGTTTTTAGGGCAGCGTCAGGATTACAGCGCATTCCTTTTAATCAAATACACCGCGGTTGGTGTTTTTTGGAGCGTTTTAGCAGCTATCTTTTTCTTTATTTCAGGAAAATTAAAGCAGAATCTGAGCAAATTCTATATCCCCTTTCTAGCGCTAGGTGCTTTTGTTCTTTGTGCTGTTTTTTATTGGACTCGGATCACGGATGAATGGAGCCATATTTTTCTTCTAGCTACTTTCGCTTTGATCGCTTGGCAAATCGGACAGGTAAATTGGAAGTACTTCAAATCCAAAAAGGTATTGTTTCTTTTTGTCTTATTAGCACTTCCTTTCCTGCTCCATTTTGGCAGTAATGTCTATTGGATGCGATTGGGAATTCACTATTGGGTGTTCTGGCTTTTTGCATTTACCCTCCTGATTCAAGCTAAATCAGCCAAATTCCAAACTGCTTTTCACCAACTTGCTACAGTTTCATCTTTACTGCTTGTCATCGTTGGGATTTGGATTACGCCTTTTGAAGGAAGCTATCTTTGGGATTCAAATCATTCTTGGGAGTATAAAGCCGGCAAAAAAATTTTACTTGCCAAAACTCAAATTGATTTTGTACAAAAGTTGAAACTGGAAATCGCACCCATCGAATCCGGAAAAATTGCTTCTTTGTACATGAACCCTGGCCTATTGTATCTTCTTGATAGAACTTCACCACATACTCCCGGCTACTGGAAACCAATCCAAGCCAAGACTTTTCTTGGAAATGGGAATGATCTGGAATTGATCCTATTCAATCAGTTAGATACTTTTCCTTTTGACCAAAAAAATTGGGAGCTCAAAGGTGAATTGATGCAACCCAATGGAGAAATATTGCAAGTACTATGGAGAAAATAGGGGCTAGATCGCTATTTCGAATTTGGGCAATTCTAGGCTTACTGGCTTTGATTGTGATTTGGTTCCTTCCTTGGCGCTTCCAAACCAACGACGATGAGCTGATGATGTGGCTGGTTTCCGGTGCCTATACTGGCGAGCCAGAGTCTTATGCGGTATTTATTCA
>JBBQDY010000148.1:0-7305 GCA_038320155.1 Cytophagales bacterium | reverse complement strand
TGCTCCGTTTGCCCGTGCGGTACCTGCTATAGTACCAGCTACAGAAACGTTCTCTACTTTCACTGTAAATGAAGTGGGAATAAACGGCCCACCATTTTCATCACAGCCGGTGCCTGCAACTAACAATGCTGCGCACGCAAGTTGATAAATTGGAAAATTTTTCATAATTGTATTTTTTATAGTTAACTGATACGGTAAATGCATCAAACAGCGATCCGCTACTGACTATATAATTTTTAGTCTACTGATTTGTATAACTGAAGATCTTCAATGAGTTCCTGTGAAATAGCTATCAGTTGGAAACAATTTGTGAGAGCAAATATCTTTTAACCGGTCGAAAAATTTTGCATAAGACCGCTGACAGTGAGGTAAAAGCAAGGGAAAAATGCTTACCTACGGCGGATAAAAGGTCAAAACATCGGAAGGAGTCTCAAGAGTTTTATTCTAACACCAACGTCAGCCGAGTTCTCAACTTTCTGTCTGCACCCGTTGAATCAATTGAAAAATTGTATGAAACGGACCTTCTTAAAAAACAGTCAGCAGGTGGTATTTATTAAATGATTTAGCATCAAATCATTTTCAGATCTTGCGGGAAGCATGGAGATAAGTTTCACAAATTCGGGAGGGGATTACCCATATCGAATCTTGGATTCATCATTTACGCTATCTGCATACGATATTTTTTTATTTTTAGATTAAAGGATTCTGTTAAAACAAGATTTATCTCTATATGGAAAAGGTCTCAGGTGCTAAAGCCAACTATAAAGGTGATATAAGACTTGCTATGTAATGAAATCCGCTTTGATCCAAAAGCATTTTTTTGTACTATGGAATAGCTTTTGGGCTATTTATATCAAAATCACGGACTAATGCTAAATCTTATGAATACGAAATCATTAATTATCGCCGCAGCTCTACTTGCTGTATCGTTCAGTTGTCAGGAAAAGAAAACTGATACTGAAGATACTATGGGAATGGAGTCTGAAATGGAAAATGCAGCTCCTGTTATTACCATTGAAAAATTTGATAGTTCGCCGGCATATGCGAGCTCCAGTTTGAAATTGAAGGCTCCTAGTAATGCCTCCATAAAAAATGCAGGAGAAGTGGATTTTTCATTTGAGACAGGAAATTATGAATTGGGTACACAAACCGAAAAAAATGGAATGGCAGGAATGCTCGCTAATTCTGATAAGGGCCAACATATTCACCTTATCGTAGACAATGGTCCCTATTCCGCACATTACGAACCAAAATTTAAAAATGAAATGACTGCAGGTACCCATTATGTTGTGGCATTTCTCAGCAGATCTTATCATGAGTCGGTCAAAAATGCAGACTCATTTATCGCAAAGAAGATGGTAGTAGGAAATGCCGGTGATGATATGGGTGTCAACCTAGAAGAGCCAACCCTAATTTACAGTCGTCCAAAGGGCGAATACAGCGGAGCTGATACAGAAAACTTGCTTTTGGATTTTTTCTTACTGAATACCACACTGTCAGAAAGTGGAAATAAAGTAAGAGCCACCATCAATGGGCAGGAATTTATGATAACCGAATGGGCACCTTACGTAATCAAAGGTCTTCCTAAAGGAGAAGCCACAGTAAAGCTGGAGTTGTTAGATTCAGCGGGTAATATGATCCCTGGTGGATTTAATTCAGTTACTAGAACTGTCGCTTTGATGGACTAGAAAAACTTTGAAATCAGACTTTAAAAATACCCTGTTGAAAGACAGGGTTTTTTTTGCTTAAAGCAAAAGATTTTGTAGGCTAGTTCGATAAAAATAAGATGGGAAATGTAGCTTATCTACGGATGTGAAGTCTTTTTAAAATCTAGATTATGCCGAACCTGAAGCCAAGTCACATTGCTATGGATATATTTCCCAGGAGTGGGCGTGCTGGCAAACTGGCTATTCCAAGTCAGGGAAATACTCAGTGCTTTGCTCCATTGCAGGGTAGGGGTGATCAGCATCCGATTTAGATCGAAGACTTGAGTGGTCACTTGCTTCCCTGCATTGAGAAAAATCTCATTGCCAAGATTCAACAGCAGCTTTCGATCGGGGAAATTTTCAGAAAGTTTTGCCACGGGAATTCCTACGATAAACTGGTATCGAAATCGAAAATTAAAGTTTAAATCAGAACTAGGTATTGGGAATGATTTATCCTTGAAAAAGCGCTCTTCAATCCGTATTCGCTGATTAAGGGTAACTTTTCCAACGATTGATTTGTATAGAATCTCTTGATGTGGACGAAATTCCTGACGAACCACTTTTTCTTGAGAATAAAAGCCTAAATGTGCTAAACCTGTTGAAATCCGAAGATTTGGTACTAGCGCATAGCCTATACCACCTCGGATGACGTAAGCCGAACTTTCCGCAAATCCCTCTCGCCAGCGGAATCCTCCGTCAAGCAATGCCGTCCACCGATCTGTGAGCCTAGCTTCATGATAAGTCTGAATCCATTGTTGTGAAATGCGATTGACCTGCTTTTGGGGGAAAGCTGTGAGGCAGATCAACGTAAAAAATAAACTTAAACAGTATTTGAATTTTTTTTGCAGGAAAGAGGAGATAGATTTTTTCAAAATATTTGAGTCCAATGCGATTTGGAATCTAAGGATGAGTAACTCAATAGTCATTCAAATATATCTTATATGTGTATCCGGCGAAGTGTACGTACGGAATTAAACAAAATCTTTATTGGAATCGGATCAAATTCCCTTCCCGATGGGCATCGGGATCAAAGGGGGCAAGAGCATGTCCCGAATATCGGGAGGGATTTTCTAAATCAAATCAGTAACAAATTTGGATATGTGCAGCTTTGCGGATACACATAATATCTTAAATGAATGAATGAATTTTTTAGTAATTAACTCCAAAGTTTTAGGATACTTGAGTCACCAATTGTAGTGATACTTCCAACTTGAGTGACTAAAAAAAACAGAAAGTAAAGACAGGGAATGCCCATTTATATTCATTGTTGTTAACCGCAACGAGACTTTGAAGAGTCTCACTAGCCGTAAAAATTACTTCAGTTTCATGTCTCAATACCTAGACTCCCACACCTTTTTTTCTTCCTTGACCTCTTCTCGAAGCACTGAATTAATATCCACTTTGGCTCCGCGAAGGAAATGAACTGTGGTGCCTTTTTCTCGGGCTAAAGGATGAGTAATCTTCCCGATTTCCCGATATTCTTTGAAAAAGTCCAGTTCTCTCGAGGTAATTTCTTCGTCTGCCTCCCAAACCAAAATCAGGTTGTGCACCGGCTCTTCCAGATTCAACCAATACAGGTAGTCGGCATTCATAGTGAAGGCTTCCAACCCTTCAATTTTAGAGTAAAAATTAATCGCTCCAGCTTGGCCATAATTGTCGCAAAGAATCAATGTACGTCCTTTCTCGGGCATTAACTGATAGGCAGAATCTACCAGTGTGGCCAATTCGCTCCAGCCTAGCATGTCGGCAAAGTCCTGTGGAATCGGATGCTCCTTACCGTCTTCCCATCGATTGAGGCCAAGTTTACCATAGTCGGGAGGATTTTTCATCACTTCTTCAGGGGAATAAAAAGGGTGTATCAAAGGTAAAGCAGGCAGGAAAAGTAGGGGAGGAAGAGCCAGCAAAGATGATTTGGCAATGGCTCCATAGATAGATTTAAATCCCACTAAAACCTCCGCAATCCAGACCGCGCCAAAAACCAGCAGCACCGGGTACAGACCAATCGCATAATAGCCTTTGGCCTGAAAAAAGAGAAAAACCCCAAGCGTAATTAGAATAGTCAACCCGACAAAGCGAAACTCTGAATTCCTCTTTCCAAATAATACACTTACCAGTCCTGCCAGCCAAATAAATAGTGAGGGATAAAAGAAAAGCAATTGATCCATCAGAAATCCGACTCGACTGTTGTTGACCAGCTGGGAACTACTCAATAAGCGCATGTGAGTGAGTACTGGAAATCCATTTTGATATTGCCAAAACAGATTGGGAAGGACCAGCAGCAAGGCGAAGGCTAAAGCTCCGTAAAGATTTTTGTTTTGAAAGATGCTTCGTCTGGTCAGAACCAAAGCAGGAAATAGGCCAATGGCAAGGAAAACAATGGTGTATTTGTTTAAAAAGCCGAAGGCAAAACTTAACCCGAGCAAATACAGCCATCGATCTTTTCCACTTTGGATGTAGCGGATCAGCGTATAAAATACAAGTGTGAAGCAGAGAATATCGACTGAATTGGGCTGGAAGAGGATATTCAATCGAATGAGTGCGGAGCAGAGCATGCCCACTGCAGCGAAACTTTTGGCAAATAGATTTCCACCCAATCTGCCTACCAAATCCCAAATCAACATTAAAGTAAATACCCCAAACAAAGCGGGGAAAAACCGAACCCAAAACATCGAATCCCCAAGCCAAAAAATCAACACTGAGATCCAAGAAGTCAATGGCGGCACAGAGAGGTAACCCCAGGCTAAATGCTCCGCCTGATCCAGATGGAGAAACTCATCCCGCTGAAGCTCAAAGTCCGGATGAACCACTATTGCCTGCAAGGCAAATTTCGCCAAAACAAAGAATAGGAGGAGGGAGGTGGACTTTTTCATTTGGGCTAGGAAAGTGGAATTTCAAATTTACAGTAGTAAAACAGCTACTGTGAACACAAATGAAGATAAATATTTTGTGCTGAAAGTTGACTGCAAATTGACATGCCCTTGATGAACTTCTAGACAACCGGCAGCTCGCCCAAAGCGGTTTTTTAACACATAGCTCACCTAGGTTTTAATATGATAGCTAAATTTAGAATCGTCCTGTAGGGGAGCGTGAATTTTTTTACCGCTGAGGCACAGCGAGCGGTGAGTTTCGCGAAGGAGAAATAAATTTAAAATGATGAATGTCGAATGATGAAGATTAGACAAGCACCAGGGGTGCGACATATTTTATAGCCCGGGGTTTTAACCCCGGGTTTATTGAGATATATAAAGATTTTGGGTTTTGGCCGGATTGACGCCAATCGGGAAAATGAAGGTTCGCCAAAACGGGTGGATGGTATTTTTTTTACCGCAAAGCACAAATAAATTTAAAATGATGAATGTCGAATGATGAATTTAAAATTCAGGGGAGAAGGATAGTAATTCAAACGGGTGAAGAATGTTTTTTACCGCAGAGGCACAGCGAGCGGTGAGTTTCGCGAAGGCGAAATAAATTTAAAATGATGAAGATTAGACAAGCACCAGGGGTGCGACATATTTTATAGCCCGGGGTTTTAACCCCGGGTTTATTGAGATATATAAAGATTTCGGATTTTGGCCGGATTGACGCCAATCGGGAAAATGATGGTTCGCCAAAACGGGTGGAGCGTGATTTTTTTACCGCAAAGCACAAATAAATTTAAAATGATGAATTTAAAATGATGAATATCGAAGATAAGAAAAGCACCAGAGGTGCGACACCTTGGTAGATATAATGATCATCGCCTTTCCAGGTTTTGGCCGGATTGACGCCAATCGGGAAAAATGAAGGTTCGCCAAAACGGGTGGATGGTATTTTTTTTACCGCAAAGCTCAAATAAATTTAAAGTGATGAATGTCGAATGATGAATTTAAAATTCAAAGGAGAAGGATAGTAATCCAAACGGGTGAAGGGTGATTTTTACCACATCAACTCCTAATTCACATAGGTTTAAAAAATTATAGCTGAATTTTGAATCCTCCTGTCTGGACGATAAATAGGTAGCATGGTACAACCCATGGTCGCGATAATGGTGGATTTAAGGTTTTGAGGGGATGGATTTGCTTATATAGCTTCCGCTGAACTTGATATTTTAGGGACCGTGAAATAGAATGTGCTTCCCCTGTTCTCTTCAGATTCTAACCAGATTTTTCCACCAAAATTTTCAATTGTCTTCTTGCAGATCGCAAGGCCTATACCTGTGCCGGTATATTCATCTCTATTGTGAAGCCGTTGAAAGAGGATGAATATCTTATCGAAATATTCTTCAGCTATACCAATACCATTATCCTTAACTCTAAACTGCCAGTCCGTTTCAGTTTCTAGTGCTGCTATGCTGATTACAGGCGGCTCTCCTTTTTTATGGTATTTGAGTGCGTTGCTTACTAGGTTTTGAAACACCTGCCGCAAAGGAGTTTTATATATTACCAGTGACGGGAGGTTTTCAAAACTAACGATCGCTTTCGTTTCTTTAATTTGTTTTCGGCACAATGAAAATACTTCCCGCGCTATATCATTCAGGTCAATTAAATTTTTGTCTTCCTCAATTCTACCTAATCTTGAAATTTCAAGCAGATCCAGAATTATCTGCCGCATTCGTTTTGCACCATCTACTGCATAGTGGATATATTTTTTGCCTTTCTCATCTATTACATCACTGTATCTTTTTTCGATCAGTCCTAAAAAACTGCTCACCATCCGAAGTGGTTCCTGGAGATCATGAGATGCTATATAGGCAAAACCTTCAAGTTCTTTATTTGAAATTGCCAGCTCGCGGTTGCGCTGAGTTAATTCGGCAGTCAGTTTTTCTTTTTCCTGCTGATCCTGTTTTTGTTTGGTAATATCATGAACAAAACATGACAGTCCGACTACAGTTTTGTTTTCCCTTATAGGATAGATGGAGAAACTTGAATATTGACGGGATTCGCCGATGATAAACTCCTTTTCAAATTTTACCGTTTCGCCCCCAAATGCCTGCAAATATTTTTCTTTGTAGCCTTCTACTTCTTTGGGCCCTAATTTTCCAAGAAAGCTGTGGACATCGTCACCAATCTTTATATCCAGATTGTAATTTTTTTTGAGGGTATCATGAAGTTGTTTGTTGAAAATGGTGTACTGGAAATTAGTATCGAGCGAATAAATCATCGCATCTGTGTTCTCAATCAGGGCAGTTAAGTTAGATTGGGACATCAGCAGTGATTGTTCTGCAAGTTTGCGTTCAGTAATATCCTGATGCGATATAACAACTTTTTGTGCATCACTTCCAAAATTCATGACATTAAGCAAAAACCAACGCTGCTGATCAGGAGAATGACAGGGATATTCCATTTCAAACTTTTGATTTTCCTCTTTAAAAACAGATTGAATGCCGGCTAATGCCTGAGCTGCATCACTATCTCCATTTTCTACTGCTCGTTTGCAAACATCAAAGTAGTTGCTTCCTGTTGAAATAAGATCCAAAGAAGTTATCCCATTTTCATTTCCAAAATCATTCCATGCTTTGTTTGCAGCTATTAGATTACCGCTTTGATCTATCACGGCTATGTGTGAGCTGAGTGAGGAAAGAACTCCCTTATTGAATGTTTCGCTTTCGTGCAGTTTCAGC
>JBBQDY010000147.1:0-7306 GCA_038320155.1 Cytophagales bacterium | reverse complement strand
TTTTTTTTTGTTGTTGAAACTTTTAAAACTTGTCCAAAAAGCCTAACATTAAGTAATCATCAAAAACCCAAAGCCTATGAAGACCTTATTTACAATCCTATTGATCGGAATCTCTATGAGTACTTTTGCACAAATCAAAGTCAATCATATTGCAGTTCATGTCAGCAAATTAAAGCCTAGCATGGAATTCTATGAAAATATTGTCGGATTAAACTCGATCGAAGAACCCTTCAAAGATGGTGTTCATGCCTGGTATGATATCGGAGGAGGGTCTGCTTTGCATTTGATTGAGGCTCCAAATACCCCAACCGAAATTTCTAAAGTAAATCACCTTTGCTTTAGCATGGAAGATATGGATGCATTCATCAAGACATTGATAGATACGAATTATCCCTTTGAAAGCTGGCAAGGGGAGAAAAGTAAGGTCACTGTTCGTGTCGATGGAGTTCGCCAGATCTACATTCAAGACCCTGACGGAATGTGGCTTGAGATCAATGATGATTATTGAATAACCTGATTGTTAGTAATCATGCCACTACACCTATTTGCTTTGTTTTAATGGCTGGAAAATCGGTTAATGGGTGACCGAAGTCAACCTGATTCACGACTCTTCATATGTTTCCAAAAGTCACTTAGTATAAGTGAAAAACGGTCATTAAATATTGATTTAATAAACTACTAAAGAGAAAAGGCTCGGAACAACTCCGAGCCTTTTGTTTTTAATCTTTATACACCACTTGAGGCCAATTGTCATTACCCAGATTGATGTCTGGAAGAATTTTGTCAGGATCAATCACTACTGATGTTACTGCTTTGGTAGTCTTAATCAAGTGATTCCAAGTATCTCCTCGCTGCCAGATCTCCACAGGAAGCATTTGGCGCTCAGTTGTACCATCTTCAAAGGTAATTTCAATCAGTACCGGCATCGGGATTTCTCCTTTATTGGCTAAAGAAACCAGGTAATTTCCCGCGTAAGGAAAAACACCATTGATACCCAAATCGATATTTCCTGTACCATAAAACCAGCCTTGCCAGAACCAACTTAGATTTTCACCTGCGACATTTTCCATACGATTAAAGAAATCAGCTGGCTGAGGATGTTTGAAAGCCCAGGTTTTAATGTAGGATTTGAATGCATTATCAAATCGCTCAGGTCCTAAAATATACTCTCGAAGCATCAATAAACCCATTGCAGGTTTGTTGTAAGCGATCATACCTAGATTATCTGTATTTGAAACATCCGGATAGGTATCAATTCCCTCCCGGTTTTCATTAACAAAGTAATTGACATAGCGTCGCGTCTCATTTAATGTAGATGGAAATTCCCCGTTATTAAAAGCATTTGAGCTATAGTGATTAATGAACGTATTGAAACCCTCATCCATCCAAGCATATCTGCGTTCGTTTGTGCCGACGATCATTGGGAACCAATTGTGACCAAATTCATGATCAGTCACTCCCCAAAGGCCTTCCCCTTTTGAAGTGTAAGAGCAAAAATTCAATCCTGGATATTCCATACCTCCTATATCAGCAGCCACATTGGTAGCAGATGCATAAGGAAACTCAAACCACATCTCAGAATAATGCTCGATTGATGCCTTGCTATACTCAGTTGATCGAGTCCAAGCATCCACTCCATCAGATTCTTTAGGATAGGCAGATTGAGCTAAAATTGTTTTGCCACTAGGCAAGTTAATCTTTGCGGCATCCCAAATAAATGCCCTAGAAGTACCAAAAGCTACGTCTCTGGAATTTTCGATCTGAAAATGCCAAGTAACCGTACCCTCCTGCTTTGGTCGGGTCAGGCTTGTATTCTTTATTTCTTCAGGAGAAACCAAATAGACCGTCTCATCACTCTGCATCGCTTTGTCATATCGGCTTTGCAATTCCTTAGAAAGGACCTCTTTTGGATTCATCAGCTTACCTGATCCCACGACTATGTGGTCAAAAGGTACTGTCACTTTGTAATCAAAGTTTCCATACTCCAAGTAGAATTCGCCTGCTCCTAGATATGGTTCTATATTCCAACCTTCGACATCATCAAATACCGCAACTTTTGGATACCATTGTGCAAAAGCATAGATCCATCCATCTTCCACTTTCAACCTTCCCATTCGATCCATTCCTTCTTGAGGAACTTTAAAGGAGAAATTCATAGACACGGTAGCCTTTCCTCCTTTTGCTGGAATAGGTTCGTTAAACCAGACCTGCATCCGTGTATCGGTGATCAGGTGCATGGAGGAAACCGCTCCTTTAGAACCTACTTTTGCGGCTAGTTGAGAAATCTCGAAGCCACCATCGGTATCTCCATTGTAGCGATTTCCGCGAATTGGAGTAGTCAGCGTGCCTCGGGAATCTGCTTTGAATCGATTTTGCTCCAATTGAAGCCAGATAAAATCCAATGATTCTGGGCTATTGTTGGTGTAGGATATCGTGACTTTGCCTGAAAGAATATGATTCACATCATCCAGACTAACCTCGAGTTGATAGTCTGCGGCATTTTGCCAATAACCAACACCCGGCTTACCTGAAGCAGTTCTGAAATAGTTACCTCTTCTATCCATGAACTCTCCAAAATCCTGCTGATTGTTCTCCTTTGCTGTCTGCGCAAAACTGACTTGCATCTCCCCGACTGTCAAAAAAGCCAAAAGAGAAGCTGTAATTATTCGTTTTATCATGTTTTTTAATTTGTAGGCAAAATACGGATTGTGTTAAACTTCCCCTCCAAAACTTGCTCCAATGGTTATACTCTTAACTAATTTTTAGAAAAAACCGATCTTGGAATTTGAGGCAATTCAGCCCATTTTTGAATCTTGAAACGAAAAACCAAATGAGAATTCTCCAATTAGTCACAATTGGCCTTTTTTTGAGCCACCATATCCAAGCTCAAACTGACACTACCTCCACCTCCCTTAGTGAAATCATAGTTCAAGAAAACCGGATCCAGATTCCTTTTTCAAAGCTAAACAGGAATATGACCATCGTAGACAAATTACAACTGGAAACCACCCCTGCAAGGAGCCTGCCTGAGATCTTGGCTTTCGTGCCGGGCATAGATGTCCGACAGCGCGGAGTCACTGGAGTTCAGGCTGATATTGGAATTCGGGGCGGGTCCTTTGAGCAAACATTGATGCTGTTAAATGGCATTAAACTTACAGATCCGCAGACAGGACATCACTTGATGAATATCCCAGTTCCTTTGGTAGAAATAGATCGAGTAGAAGTATTGAAAGGTCCGGCATCCAGAATTTTTGGCCAAAACGCGTACGCCGGAGCAATCAATGTGATTACTCAACTTTCGGAAGAGCGATATGTAAAGCTTCAAGGCTATGGAGGTGATTTTGGGATGAAGGGAATCAATTTCGCAGGCTCACTTCCGGTAGGAAATTACAAGCAAAATCTCGCGCTCTCCTATGATGATTCCGATGGTTACCAATACAACTCAGACTATCAAGTGGCGAATCTTTTTTACGAAGGGGGAATAAACATCAATGAAAATAATAGCCTAAGAGGCATGGCCGCTTATACTGATCGAACTTTTGGAGCAAATGGCTTTTACACGAGCGCATTTCCAGATCAATGGGAAAGTGTCCAAACTTCCTTGGCCTCACTAAGCCACACACTGAGCTTGGAATCTTTTAAACTGAATACTCGAAGTTACTGGCGGAGAAATGTCGACGAATTCAGACTGCGGAGAAATGAACCTTCATTCTTTCAAAATAATCATACCACTGATGTCTTTGCCCTTGAGGCGAATGGGAGCTTTCAAAGCACGTGGGGAACCACAGGTTTCGGTTTGGAAACGCGAAAAGAATCCATCGAAAGCTCCAATCTTGGCAGCCGGGAACGAATGCTTTCGGGAATATTTTTAGAGCAAATGATTTCAATTGCTAAAAAAGTGGATTTACGAGCTGGAATTTATTCCAATTACTATTCGGAATATGGTTGGAAACATTTCCCAGGAGCAGAAGTGGGATATCAAGCTACCAAGGCGATTCGCTTTTATTCAGGATATGGGGTAAGCTATCGAATCCCAACCTATACCGATCTTTATTACATCGGTCCCACTAATATTGGGAATGCGCAGCTGACTCCGGAACAAGCGCAAAATTTTGAGATTGGAGCCAAGCTGAATAAGGCATCGATTCAGGCTGAGCTAGTGTACTTTTTGAGAAATACGGACAACTTGATCGAATGGGTCAGAATCGATGCAAGTCAACCTTGGCAGCCTCAAAATTTCAATGAAGTGCAGTTTAGTGGAATAGAAGCCTCATTCAACTATCGCGTAAATCCCTCAAGCAGTATGATTCAGGTTAAGGAATTGATGATCTCTTACAATTACATCAATGCTGATTTAAAACTAGGGGCTGAGCCAGAACAGGAAACGAGGTATGCATTGACCGCTTTGAAAAATCAGTTGATTGCAGGAATGCTGGTAGGAATTGGCTCCAAAATCGAATGGAACACCAAAATGAGGAATGTGGAGCGAATGAATCAAGATCCGTATTTTCTCTTGGATATGCGAGTGGATTACAATCGTATCGGAAAAGTAGGATTCTTCGCCGAGGCGGCTAACATAACCAATACGGATTACATCGAAGCGGGGACTGTGCAGATGCCTAGGCGATGGTTTAGGGCTGGGTTTATGTTGAATTTGGATTAATCCTTCATTTTACTTGAATACAAGACAATTTTAGCTCCTCATTTTCAATGCATTGATATTAATCTTTAAAAAAAAGCGAAGCAATATTTGCCTCATTTGAATTTCAAATTACCTTTGCATTCCCTTTCGGAAGGAAAGGATTTAAAAAGATGGGAGTTTAGCTCAGCTGGTTCAGAGCATCTGCCTTACAAGCAGAGGGTCGGGGGTTCGAATCCCTCAACTCCCACATCTTATTTTATTTAAATTCTATATACAATCTTCTTGGGAGTTTAGCTCAGCTGGTTCAGAGCATCTGCCTTACAAGCAGAGGGTCGGGGGTTCGAATCCCTCAACTCCCACATATAATCCCGCATATTTCGGGATTTTTTTTTGTTATATGGCTTGTCACTTTTACGTATTGCACTCCAAACAACTGGATAGGTTTTATCTTGGCCATACCTGTGAATCATTGGAAGAAAGGTTGAGAAAACACCTCTCAAATCATGATGGTTTCACTGCCAATTCTAAAGACTGGGAAATAGTTTATTCTGAAGAGTACTTGGATAAAAAGGCTGCCTACCTCAGAGAAAGAACTGTCAAATCTTGGAAGAGTAAAAAGAAAATAATTGAGTTGATTCAAACTCAATTTTGAGCCATCAGATAAAGCACTCTCTAAACTAACAAACTAAACCACATTAACTAACCAACTGACTAGAGCATCCCGATGCAATCGGGAGGGTCGGGGGTTCGAATCCCTCAACTCCCACATATAATCCCGAATATTTCGGGATTTTTTTTTTGTTATATGAGTTGTCACTTTTACATATTGCACTCCAAACAACTGGACAAATTTTATCTTGGCCATACCTGTGAATCATTGGAAGAAAGGTTGAGAAAACACCTCTCAAATCATGATGGCTTCACTGCCAATTCTAAAGACTGGGAAATAGTTTATTCTGAAGAGTACTTGGATAAAAAGGCTGCCTACCTCAGGGAAAGAACTGTCAAATCTTGGAAGAGTAAAAAGAAAATTTCAGATTTAATACAAGGCGTGATTTAGATATTCAATTTATCGAATTTCAAAACCCCGCAAAATTGATTAAATCAAAATCCAAGTTAGTTCTGAGCATCCCGATGCAATCGGGAGGGTCGGGGGTTCGAATCCCTCAACTCCCACATATAATCCCGAATATTTCGGAGAAAAGTAAAAAGCGAATCCTCGATTTAATACAAGGCATGATTTAGCTACTTAACTTATCGAGTGGTAAAACCCTGCAAAATTGATTCAATCCAAAGCCAAGTTGTGCTGAGCATCCCGATGCAATCGGGAGGGTCGGGGGTTTGAATCCCTCAACTCCCACATTCAGTCCCGAAGATTTCGGGATTTTTTTTTATATAGCTTGTCACTTTTACAAATTGAATTTCCCCCCATTTGCTCACGTATTGTCAAGGACATCTCAACTTAAAAAGATTCTTTTAGCTGGAAGATTAATTTTATCAGTATTTGTTTGTCCTATAAATCTCAATTTTAGCGACTACATTTTAAACCATTTCTCATTGCTATGAAAACAAATCTATTGTTACTATGCTTTTTTTTTGCTGGAGCACTTGATACCATTAATGCCCAGAGCTTACAAGAACAACTTTTGGGGAAATGGAAACAAACCAAGGATGAAGGTTATGAATTCTTTATTAACACTCCTGAAGCCCAAAACGGACCAAAAGAAGAAATGGACAAATTTTACGATCTGATAAAAAAATATCATGATCAATCGTTTAAAAACTTCTTTAGCAAAGATTCAATGACTTCGACCATCATTGATCGAACAGAAATAATTCAGGAAAAATCAGTATGGAATATTCGAGAGGCTGACTCAGTAATTACATGGAATATCCGATTTGCGCCTAAAGTACTTCAGGCAAAAGTTGTTAAAATCACTGATCAGAAGCTGATTCTTATTTATTTAAATAGGGACCTAACACTTGGACCATTCAAGACACATTATACCAAAGTGGATATAGAAAAGTAGAAAATCAATTGAGTATATCCCTCCCAAAAAATTAAGGCCGAAAAAACAGATTCTTCGGCCTTTTTTAATTCTAAAATTCAAAGATCAAATATCAAACTTGATCCCCTGCGCCAGCGGCAGCGTAGTCGAATAGTTAATCGTATTTGTCTGCCTTCTCATATAAGCCTTCCAAGCATCAGAGCCTGATTCTCTTCCGCCACCGGTTTCTTTCTCGCCTCCAAAAGCGCCTCCAATCTCAGCACCAGATGTTCCGATATTTACATTTGCGATACCGCAATCAGATCCTGAAACCGCAAGAAAGGCTTCTGCCTCCCGCATATTCATGGTCATGATTGCTGAAGAAAGTCCCTGTGGAACTCCGTTTTGAAGTGCAATCGCTTCAGAAATGGTGTCGTATTTCATCAGATATAAAATCGGAGCGAACGTTTCATGCTGTACGATTTTAAAGTGATTTTCTGCTTCGAAGATTGCAGGCTTCACATAGCAGCCAGATTCGTAGCCTTCGCCAGTCAATACTCCACCATCCACGACCGCTTTCCCTCCTTCAGCTTTCGCTTTTTCTATCGACTCCAGATACATATCGACAGCAGCTTGATCGATCAACGGCCCCACATGATTCTTTTCATCCAGTGGA
>JBBQDY010000146.1:0-7327 GCA_038320155.1 Cytophagales bacterium | reverse complement strand
CGATCTGGCAGGCGCTATCGAAGATTATGATAAAGCGATCGAGCTAGATCCTGAAGATGCCGTGGCCTACAATAACAAAGGACTGGTCGAAGAAAAAATCGGATACCAGGCAAGGTCAAAAAAGAGTTTTGAGAAAGCAGACGATCTAGTCGGCTATAAATCTCCAGAGCCAAAACCCGTGTCCAAAAATGAATCTGCTGCAGAAATCAGCAACGGAGAAGAAAACCCACAGAACCGTGACATGAGTTTGGGTCATTTCTGGAAAACTTTCAAATCCATCTTTACAGATTCAAAAACTCGTAGTGAGTTTTCTAAGTATTTGAAGAGGATTGTTGGAGGGAGGAAGTGAGGAAAGATACTTGGGGCACAGACTTGAGAGCTTCATTGGTAAATTTTGCCAGGAAACTATCTTAACTACCTTGGTTTATGTGGCTAAAAATAACCCCGTCCTTAAAATGATTTAATCACCCAAAGAGGCTTGTTGATAAAATAGGCCATTTTTTTTGATAGGCTATTGGTAAAAATCTGCTCAAAAATACTCCGCTTTTTACTGAGCGTAAAGAGGATATTCGCTTTGGCAACATTGAGGTAGTTTTCTAATCCGAGAGCTAAATCATCCCGATAGGATTTTAATACAAAATTTACTTTTTCATAAGAAATAAAGGGCTCAATCTCCTCCACCATGGTCATATGGAGTGATTTATCGATTGCTTTTTGGCTTGAACTGATGTGTACCAAATCTATTTCGGATTCATAGAATCGGGCAATTTCAACGATTTTCTGAATCGCTAATTTATCTTCCTCCAGGTAATCCGAAGCATAAACCAGCTTTTTGGGGGCCTTGAAAAATACGCGTCTGGGCACTACTAAAACGTCCACTTCAGCATCCTCCACAATCCTGCTGGCCCGAGATCCAATGATGTTTTCTCTGAGATCGTTGATTCCCTCGGTTCCCACAACGATCAAATCTGCCTTGACCAAATTTGAATAGTCCAGGGTATCTTGGACGATTTTACCTTTTCGAAAGGCAATCTCACAAGATTTCAAGCCTTTCGGCAAGCTTTCTTGGGCAACTGCCTCTTTGAGATTATTTAGTTTTTCAGTGATAAAGTTTACTTGATTTTCTCCTGAGGTATCCAATGGAGAAAGCTTCAGGTAATCCGCTTGGTTCAAAACATGAAATAGGATTAAATCAGCTCGGTATTTTTCACCTAGTTTTGCCGCATACTCGATCGCATTCAGCGAACATTCCGAAAAATCTGTGGGACATAGTATCGTGAAGGGCTTTTTCATAGAATGCTAGTAACCTTTGGTTCGATCTACGAGGTTCAATACCTCCCTGTTTTCTTTTATCCGATTTATGTTTTCCATCAATTGTGGCGCAGCAGCTTTTGGGTTGGTCACACTTGCAATGTGCGGGGTCATGGTGATTCTGGAATCTTCCCAAAATGGATGAGATTTCGGCAATGGCTCCACGCGATATACATCCAGCATCGCGCCGGACAACTCACCTTTATCCAAAGCAGCGATCAAATCTTCCTCCACCAAATGCTTCCCTCTTGCTACATTGATCAGGTAGGTGCCTGGATTGCACTTCGAAAAGAGACTTGCATTGAGGATATTTTCAGTCTCTGCTGTAAGTGGCAAGAGACAGACCAAAACATTCACAGCTTTTAAAAATTCGGCAAGCTTATCCTTTGAATAGTAGGGATACTTGAAATTATCCTTCTCCGAAAATCCAAAACCAACCACCGGGAAATCCAACATGGCTAACTTCTCCATCACATCAAATCCTAAGGCCCCTACTCCCAGCACGCCTATTGTCACTTCCAGCTCGGGATTACTCATATCCCAAACTTTCCGCGACTTATCTTTTTGATAGCGTGAAAGCTGTCGATGGTAGGTTAAAACCGCCATTACCACATAGTTGGTCATGGACCAAGTCAGTTTTTCATCTACAATCCGAACAATGGGGATTTCTGGGTCGATGGAGCTATCTCGTAGAATATGATCTACGCCCGCTCCCATCGAACTGATCAATTTCAGGTTAGGGAATTCGGCCAAAAGGCCTTCTGGATGTTGCCATAGAAAAGCGGTCTCCACTTCATCAGGATTTGAAATATCAGGATAGACTTGAATTTTCAAGGTTGGATCAAGCTTTCGAATCACTTTGATCCAAGCGTTGGGATTTTTTCCGGGACTGATTATTGCTAAACTCATAAGTAGATCAAAAATCCTTTCTAGGAGAAAAGCGTTCCGCAATTTTGGAATCTTTTCGTTATTATATTAAAAATGCCAGTAGGCTACTGTAAAAATGCATCAAAAAATCCCAAATTGCATGGCTGAAATGAAATATTCTTCGCTTACCAATCGATTTATTTAACTCAAGTTTAATCTAATTTCCATATGAATTTCAAATCAATTCTTTTCGTGTTACTCTTGATGGGCGGTATTTCTACCTCCTTTGCCCAACAAATCCAAATGCCTCAAGCCTCTCCTGCTGCTAAAATCGCGCAGCAAGTTGGGCTCTCCAATGTCACTGTAGATTACAGCCGTCCAAGTACGAAGGGCCGGAAAATTTTTGGCGAATTAGTGCCCTACGGTCAGATTTGGCGTACTGGAGCCAATGCCGCAACACTTTTGACCTTTTCTACTGATGTCCTCATCGATGGCAAGACTGTACCGGCTGGACAGTATGCACTTTACGCGATTCCAAACAAATCGGAATGGACCATGATCCTTTCTAAAAACACCAAATTGTGGGGAGCCATCGGATATACCGAAGCGGATGATGTCCTGCGATTCAAAGTGACGCCGAATAAACTCAGCAGAAACTATGAGACGATGGAAATCACCTTTGCTGATATGACCGATACGGGTGCAGACTTGTCGATCAAATGGGAAACTTCCAGAGTCGATTTCCGAATTGAAACGGAAGTGGATTCAATCGTGATGGCCCAAATCGAAGAGCTGGTTATTGATACCGAAACCGAAAATCCAGGCTTGCTTTACTCCGCAGCAAATTATTATTACACCAATAAGAAAGATTTGGATCAGGCTTATGAGTGGATCAGCCAGTCTGTGGAAAGTGATAAGAAGTATTGGACAGTCCACCTAAAGGCTAAAATCGAAGCTTCACTTGGATTGAAATCCGAAGCCGGTGTATCTGCTAAAGAATCCATGGCATTGGCCAAAGAAGCTGGGAATCCAGATTATGTTGCTTTAAATGAGCGTTTGATTAAGTCGATGAGATAATAATACTTACCAAAAAGTAAGATCCCCCTTGAAATCGATTTTTTCCAAGGGGGATTTTTTTATTTCCTGATTGTGAACTGAATCAACGCTGCAAAAAGCATCAAAGCCAAACAACCCAAGGCATTATACCAGAGGAATCCTATTTCCCAGACAAAACCAAATATCCCAACTCCGTTTCTAAAGTGAACCAGTAGAATTAATGCTTCGGACATCAAAGCTGCAATAAATACTGCTTTTCCCTTAACCCATTTCATAAAAAATCCTACAACGAAAATCCCTAGAATCGTTCCGTAAAACAGTGAACCGAGGAGATTTACAGCTTGAATCAGATTCTCAAACAAGGACGCATATGTCGCAAAGAGAATCGCTCCCAGCCCCCAGAAGGCTGTGAATACTTTAGATGAAACCAAATAATGATGGTCGTCCGCGTCTTTTTTGATCGATCGTTTATATAAATCGACCGTAGTCGTCGAGCCCAAGGCATTGAGTTCGGATGCTGTGGAAGACATTGCTGCGGAGAAAATCACCGCAAAGAGCAATCCGACGATTCCTTCAGGCAGGTGATCCATCACAAATCGCATAAATACATAATCCGTATCACGCGTTTCCGCTTCTGGATCATTGGTTACTATCAAAGATTTGACTTCGTCGCGGATCTCATTTTGCTCCGATTTGAGCGATTTCAAATGCTTCTTAATCTGAGTTACTTTCCCTTCATCTTCTTGATCAATCGCCACTAAAAGCTCAGTGTAGGAAGCCTTACTTTTTTCGAAATTCTCACTGTATTCCGTTTCCAGATTTTCAAATTCACCAGCATATTCACTCTGTCGAAGGTTGTCGGTCTGTACTTTATTAAAGACAACCGGCGGAAGAAAAAATTGGTAAAATACAAAGACCATCACTCCGATAAATAAGATGATGAACTGCATGGGGATTTTCAGAAAACCATTCATAATCAATCCCATTCGACTTTGAGCCAGCGTCTGTCCGGACAAATAGCGCTGCACTTGGCTTTGATCCGTTCCAAAATAGGAAAGGAATAAAAATACGGCAGCCGTCATTCCTGACCAGACATTGTAGCGATCTGCGAGATCAAATTCAAAACTCACCATATTGAGTTTATCCATTTTGCCAGCCACATGCATTGCCTCTTGGAAAGATATCGGAAGCATTTGGATCACGATGATTCCTGCAAGCAGCATCCCCCCCATCATCACTGCCATTTGCTGCTTTTGTGTTATAGAAACTGCCTCAGTGCCACCAGAAACAGTATAAAGGATTACTACCGCACCGATGACAATATTGGTAAAGGTGAGATTCCAACCCAATAAGGTGGAAAGAATAATTGCCGGCGCATAAATCGTAATCCCTGCAGCCAAGCCACGCTGAATAATAAATAATAAAGCAGCTAAAGTCCGAGTTTTCAGATCAAAGCGACCTTCTAAATATTCATAAGCGGTATAGACTTTAAGCTTGTAATAAATTGGAATGAAGGCAACTGAAATAATGATCATCGCCAGTGGTAAGCCAAAGTAAAATTGGATAAAGCCCATACCATCTTCGTAGGCTTGTCCAGGTGTACTTAGAAAAGTTATCGCAGAGGCTTGGGTGGCCATAATGGAAAGTCCAATGGTCCACCAATTCATGGAATTTTTCCCCCGGAGATAAGAATCTAAATCTTTTGGTCCGTAGGTTTTATAGATTCCATAAGCCGCAATTGTGATAAGCGTACCAAAGAGTACAATCCAATCCAGATTACTCATGCGTACAAATAGTTAATCAGAGAAAAAAGCCCAATTAGCACCACCAAAAAAATCATGAGCCCCGCATACAGATAACTCCATCGTATCTTTTTATTTTCCATCCTTATTCTTCGATGAGATTGATAAATAACTTAGTTGCGCCAGGCACACCCGCAGGAAGCTGTCTGAAAAACGAAATCCCGGTATAGATGTATTTTCCTTCCCCAAACTTCGCATAAATCAATGATCCATTGCTAGAATCTTCTCCCGGATCATTCATCTGGAAAGGAGTTTCGTAGTGCGCATCAAGTTGCCCCACGAAATATAATCCTCGCTCTTGCACCCAATTATCAAAATCGTCCTCAGTGAGAGGATTCGGTCCACTGACAAGTGGGTGTTTCCAATCGATTTGAACTGGTGAGTTTTGAACGGCAACACGATTTCTGCTCAACGTAAATGGATAAGGGCCCAATTGATTGGTCAAAAGTGGAGAACTCGTATTGTACTGCACAAGCACTTTCCCTCCAGATTTCACATAACCCATTAAGATTGGCTGGTTGGTGGCTAACTGCTCATTGGTATTGTATGCTCGGATCCCGACGATCACAGCCTTGTATTGGCTCAATTTCTCAAGGGTATAATCACTTGGACCTATGAATTCGACTTGGTATCCGAGTGATGTTAATATCCCAGGAATATCGTCCCCAGCTCCTTGGATATAACCTATTTTAGCTTTTGAAACTTTCCAGTCTTCCTGAATCAATCTAATCGAAGCAGGCTGAAAATAAGTCAAATTTGGAATATGCTTGTAAAGAATCCGATAGCTGGTTAAGTCAAATACTTTCCCTTTACTCGTGGTGTATCTTGCCCTGATATCTTTTATGCCTTGACCTTTTTTCAAAAATTCAACCTCATAAACCCGCTCTTTCAAAAAAGCATTATCAGTTACTTCCAAAATCTTGTACTGGTCTGCTGCTAGTCCTTTGAAATCCAATCCTCCATCGAGCATTTGGCTGCTAAACCGAACGGTGACGTTGATTTTACCACTTACCTCCGGAATTAAGAATACCACGTCATTGGATATGCTCAAATCAATCTCCGGTACGATGGTAAAAGGCTGTTTCACTTCCCCATCAACTTGATCATTGAACTTATGCATCAAAGGAATCTCCAGGCTGAAGTTCTGATCATTGATTGTAAATCCTAATAATCCGCCAAGTTTGACATCATTAAATGGCTTACCTATGTTATTTTGATTGGAAACATCATACAGCGCTCCATCAATCGGATTCTCCAACCAATAAGGTTGTGAAGGCTTGGCATCTTCCGGAATGGCGAAGTTTACGGCCAAGTTCAAGGGAGAATTGTCTTTGACTATCTCATTTTCCTGTTCAAATGTTTTTTGATTTACTTCCAAAGAAATTCCAGTCACTCCGAGCGATGAAGGATTATTGAAAACCAGCTGAGCAGAAATTTCCTGTCCAGCATAGCCCAATTCCTGTCTGGTAACCAATTCAAAGTCTAAACCTAAGGCAGAAATAATCAGCTGATCGAGCTTTTCTTGCTTTTCTACCAACCAAGTTGGAGCATTCGGAATTGAATTCAATTTTTTGCGGATAGCGAGCAGTTCATCTGCATTTTTGCTGGGATCCTTGAAGTTAAAGCTCCCGATCAGCTTTTCGATATCTGCTGAAATTGCTTTGCAATTAGGAATGGATTCCCATCGATCTTTTACTCCTTCAAAAGCTGAATTGGTAAAGGGTTCACCTTTTAAAAATTGGATATGATCCACTGCGTTTCCTATTCCAGCTGTAGCACCAAAACCTTGAGATTTGTGCATCGTTCGGCTGTCTGCAGCGATTTGGCTATAAGATTCACCAAGCAGGGAATTAAAATCACCTGTAGGAAACACATCATAAACTTCTGTGGAATCCTCCTTGAATTCCCCTCCGAAATTATAAGCATTCCAGAAGATTCGTTTGGCTTGCCAAGGCTGAACTTGGCTTAGTTGTTCTGGAAAGGCTTTAGGATCTCCTGCCAAATCAAAGGCCTCCTCAGCCAATATCGCTGAAGTGGTATGGTGACCATGCGTGACTCCTGGAATAGTGTTGAATCGAGTGATAATGATATCAGGTTGAAATTTTCGAATCACCCAAACCACGTCACTTAATACTTTTTCCTTATCCCAGTTTTGTAGCGTTTCAGTAGGATCCTTAGAATATCCAAAGTCCATGGCACGGGTAAAAAACTGTCTTCCTCCATCTATTTCTCTCGCTTTCAATAATTCTTGCGTGCGAATCTGACCTAGACCGATTCCCAGTTCTTTTCCG
>JBBQDY010000145.1:0-7488 GCA_038320155.1 Cytophagales bacterium | reverse complement strand
CCTGCAAATCGTTCGTTCGCTGTCTTTCTACCTCTTACAACTGGCAAAGCCATAAATTCTTCTGCAAATTGGGCATAGACTTCCATCATCTGTAAAGTCTCGGCTTCTGCTTCTGATTTGGTCGCATGCGCGGTGTGACCTTCTTGCCACAAAAATTCTGATGTCCGAAGAAACAGTCTTGTCCTCATCTCCCAACGGACCACGTTTGCCCACTGGTTGATCAGCAATGGAAGGTCTCTATAAGATTGCACCCAGTTTTTATAAGTACTCCAAATAACAGTTTCTGAAGTTGGCCTTACGATTAATTCTTCTTCCAGCTTGGCATCTGGATCAACTATAATTCCGCTTCCATCTTCCGCATTTTTAAGGCGGTAGTGAGTGACTACAGCACATTCTTTTGCAAAGCCTTCTATATGACTAGCTTCCTTACTCAAATAAGACTTTGGGATAAAAAGGGGGAAATAAGCATTGACGTGACCAGTCTCTTTAAACATTCGATCCAGTTCTGCTTGCATTTTTTCCCAGATCGAATAGCCATAAGGTTTGATGACCATACAACCTCTAACTGCAGAGTTTTCAGCCAAATCAGCTCTTTTTACTAATTCATTGTACCAGAGTGAATAATCTTCACTCCGCTTTGGTAGTCCTTTACTCATTATTGTTGATTCAGATAAAGAATGTTCTTAAATTTGTTAACTTATCCGGGCAAATATAAACCAAAAACGATAACCCTGCAGCGATGTCATCGTATAACAGAGTAACTAATTAAACTTCAATTATGAAGAATTTCCCAATAAAAACCTCAGCAATAATCCTCGGTGGATTGGTTCTAGCGTCTTGCAGTACAAATAAGCTAGCAGTCAACGACACTCAGGATAACTTGTATTTCATGGCATCTGATGCCAAACTGGCCACTCAATATGCTGTCCAAAATAACAATCCAGAGCAATTTGAATCTCTGTCAGCATTGAATTCGAATACTCCAGGTCAGGAAAATTTCAGTTCTAGAAATGTAAATCCTGATTATATCGCGAGATATCAAACTGAATCCATCGAAGGAAATGATGAAGTAGTCTACTTTGATGAGGCAATAGATGAGGATGGACAGGCTACTGGAAATATCGATGCCTATAATAATTTCAGAGTTTCTGGCTCTGGCAACAATTCCATGTTCAATCCAGCAATGTCCTTCAATATGGGAATGGGCATGGGTATGGGCATGATGAATCCTTTTGGCATGGGAATGATGAGTCCTTTTGGCATGGGAATGATGAGCCCTTTTGGAATGGGTATGATGAATCCATTTGGAATGGGAGGATTTTATGATCCTTTTTGGAATCCAGGATTTGGTTTCAATAGAGGCTTCGGGTTCAATATGGGTTTCGGAATGGGATTCGGTTTTGGGAATTTCTATAATCCATTTTGGGGTCCAAATCTAGGCTTTGGTTTTGGAGGATATCCAGGATTCGGACATCCCATATACGGAGGAAGACCAGTGTATATATTACCGGGAGGCGAATCCGGCGATCGCAGAATTGTAAGAGGAGCTAGACCAACTAGAGGTTCATCCTTGGCAACTTCAAGTATGAATCCTTCCAACGCAGCTATTCAGCCCAGCACCGCGAGAGCTCAAGCCAGACAAGACGTACTCAACTCCAGATCTGGAGGAAGAAATAATTCTATCAACTCAGGTAATGCCAGAGTATCTACAAGAGATTTCAGTTCTTCTCAGAATGATTACTACTCAAATTCTAGATCGAGAAATGAAATGAATCAATCTGTTCGAAATTCAGCATCTCCAGCAATGAATCGCTCGGTAACTAGATCTAGCAGTGCAATGCCATCTGCTAGACCATCTGCGATTCCTTCCAATTCTCGATCATATTCAGGCCCTTCTAGAAGCGACATTAATAGATCTTCAAACTCATATAACAATGGAAGAGCCGTAAGTCCTTCTTACAATAGAAGTACCAGCCCAAGCAGAGGAGGAAATTCCGAATATACCAATGGTGGTACTAACTCAAGATATAGCACTCCGAGCAGATCCAACTCAAATAACACGCCCTCTTATAGCACTCCTAGCAGAAATAGTAGCGGAGGCGGAATGAGTACTGGAGGTAGTGGTGGTGGATCAAGAAGTAGCGGAAGCTCTGGTGGAGCTAGCTCTGGAGGATCAAGAGGAGGAAGAGGAAACTAATCTGATAAAACATAAAAATCCAAACTCCTTTTGAAAAGGTAGACGAGGGGAACTTAAAAATTCCCCTTTTTTTTATTAATTTTTACCTAACACTTCTCCTTATTCGTTAATTAAATCACACTAAACAATTTCATAAATGAGGTCATCCCTTTTGGTATTATTCTGCCTTATGTCCATTGCATCTGGGTACGCTCAGAGTGGTTACTTTGAAGATGCTTACCGTTTCAGTCAAAACAAGCCCGCCGGTTCCGCGAGGATCATGGCTTTAGGTGGCACACAATGGTCACTTGGTGGTGATATATCCAATATCTCAGGAAATCCAGCTGGATTAGGTTTTTTCCGAAGTTCTGAAGCAAGTATAACTCTAGGAATTACAGACTGGGGAGTGGAATCAAGCTATTTAGGTCAGGATCAAAGTTTTAATACTTCAAATTTCTCTCTTCCAAATTTAAGCTTTGTATTAGGTAGCAAAAAAGGACCTTTCAATAAAGGAGCTTTTAAAGGTGGAGGGTTTGGAATTAGTATCCAACAAATTGCAAATTTCAATACGGAGTATGGCTACTTCTCAGATCAATTAGGAGAAACCTCAATAATAGATTTTTATTTGCAAAATTCTTTTGGAACTCCAGAAAATCAAATCGAGTCTTTCGGGTTGACAGGTCTTGCTTACTCAACTTATCAAATTAATCCAATCGCTTTTGATGAAAATGGAAATGCTATAAATAATCCAGACACTTACGACTCATTTATTGTTGGTCTTCCATTTCAGGATGAGACTATCACTCAAGAAGGTACTGCTAATCAGATTACTTTCGGTTACGGAGCAAACTTCAATCACAAATTTTTTGTAGGAGGAGCCATAGGTATCAGGTCACTAAATTTCAATTCCTTTAAAAAATATAATGAAGAATTTATTGATGGCCCGTTAATCAATTCCTCGGTTCGTGAAAATCTATTTATAACTGGAAGTGGAATCAATGTAAATCTTGGTTTGATATACAAGCCTGTTGATTATGTAAATCTTGGTTTCAACTTCCAAAGCCCAACTTGGTACACATTGAATGAAGAGTACGATGCATCAATGTCAGCCAACTACGATAATTTCTATTTCGAACAGGAGGATGTTACGCTCGGAAGTGTGGAAGAAGTGTCAGACATTTTTATAAGTCGGTACAACTTAAATACTCCACTTAAACTTGGCGCTGGAGCCACTTTCTTTGTAGGAAAAAAAGGGTTTATTTCTGCAGATGTGGATTGGGTAGATTTTTCTACGGCAAGACTCAATTCCGATGATTTTAATGAGGGACCAGACAATGAAGCTATCAGGAGTACCTATGGGAGCACGTTGAATTTCCGACTCGGAGGAGAAGCTAAACTAGGTAAATTTAGTCTAAGAGGCGGCTATGGATATTTTGGAGATCCGATAGAAAATTCTGACTACGATAGAAGTAGCCAACAGATCTCTGGTGGCGTAGGGTATAGGATTAAGAACTTTACGATTGATTTGGCCATCGTAAATCAAAACTTTAACACTTTATATACAAGCTATCAGGTATTGGATAATGCTGGCGATAATATTGGTCCTGTGACAGAGCTCCAAAATTCAATTACCACCGGATTTCTAACACTTAGTCTTGGCTTTTAATTAGTCGAATAAATTCAGAAATTAATAGCTCAGCGGAAAAATTTTCTCCGCTGAGTTTTATTTTTGATTGATTGTAAAAATAATCTCGCTCCACGAGCAAACTTTTTAATTTCAGTGTAATCTCACCTTGATCCAATCCTGAGAACATAGGTCTATTCTGGAACTTTGCCCCCCCTAGCCTACCTGAAATCTCCTCCAAAGGTACATCGAGGTACACAGAAGTCGATTTTTGATTTATCAGATCTATATTATCATTAAAACAAGGACATCCGCCGCCAGAAGCAAGAACATAAGATTCATCTCGATCTAAAATCCATTCGAGGGTCTCCGTTTCCCAATTTCGAAATTGTCCCTCACCATATTTTAGAAAAATATCAGGGATCTTCATTTGATGTCTTTCTTCAATCAACTGATCTAAATCGTAGAAGGGAAAATTCAACTCTGAGCTCAAATACCGTCCAAAGGTGCTTTTTCCAGAACCCGGCAAACCTACCAAGACGACCTTTAACTGTTTGCTCATTTTATATAAAGATCCAAAACTGCGTTTGCATCAGGAGTATTATTGTGATGAAATTTAGCTAAAACTACACCATCCTTTAAAAACATCAAGCCTGGATTAGCACGGATAATTGTTTTGACAACAGTAGCATCCGCCTGAAGTCCCAAAATATCCCAGCCTCGGCTTTTCATAAATGAGGTAATTTCTTCCTGCGAGGCAGCTGCTACAAATACCGGATCTATTGGTGAATTGGACAGTTCATTAATTAGTTGATCAATTTCAGCCAAGTGTGAATCGCTCATCTTCCGCATATTGCTGACCAAGATTAAGGCTTTGTTGCCTGTAAAAACCTGATCGGAGAAATCTCCATCATCATTCCAAACTGCAAAGTCAGATATCTTTGGAAGTGCGTCAGGATTCTTCAAATTCATTTCTACAAACTCCAAACTCTCGTCGCTTGGATACTGGTCAAAGCTTAGTAACTCACCATTTTTTTGCATAACATAGGTATATTGTAAAGGAGAAGAAGGGAGCATGTTTTTAGGAATATTGACCCCTACCTTGTATGCTCTGAAGTCGATGAAAGGCAAGTTTCGGATTGCAACTATGGCTAATCCAAGTGAAAGCACTGCAATAGTAACCGTAAAAATTTTAGCCCACTTGGGAGACTTATTGGGCAAATCCAATTGGAACAAAAACAAGATGGAAATTAAACCCAAAAGGATCAAATCCTTATAGAAAGATTGCCAAGGTGTCAATTTGATCGCATCCCCGAAACATCCACAATCAGTCACTTTGTTGAAATACGCAGAAAAAAAGGTCAAGAAAGTGAAAAACAAGATCATCAACGCCAAAGCCCAAACGGTGAACCGGCTCTTCACACCCAAAATCAGCATGACTCCTAAGACCACTTCGACAACTACAAGAAAGACCGCTAGCTCTAACGCAAAAGGCTCAAAGTATCCGAAAAAACCAGCGATATCATTTGCGAATACATCAAAGTATTCTTCCAACTTAATGGAGGTTCCTACTGGATCATTGACTTTAATTAATCCTGAGAATATAAATAAGCCTCCTACTAAAATTCGGATGACCCAGAGAAATCCATCTTTAATCATGGTAACCTAGTTTGATGAGACAAAATACTGCGTAGTTGATCATATCCTGATAATTGGCTTCTATACCCTCTGACACCAAAGTATGTCCTTTGTTATCCTCTATTTGTTTTACACGAAGTAGTTTCATCAAGATAATATCAGTCATCGAACTTACTCGCATCTCGCGCCAAGCCTCTCCATAATCATGGTTTTTATTTTCCAAAAGACTTCTGGTTTCATTTGTCCAGCGGTCATATTGAGGCTCCAATTCTTCGAAAGGAATCTCCATTCGCTCATCTTTGCTAAAGCTAATCTGCAATAGCGCAATCAAACAATAATTGATAATCCCAACAAATTCGTCAACAATTGGATCGTCTACTTTTTGATTGCCTTTCTCTTGAATAGATCTAATTCGTTGGGCTTTAATAAAAATCTGATCGGTAATTGATGAAAGCCGGAGAATCCGCCAAGCTGTGCCATAGTCTATAGTTTTCTTTCGGAAAAGTTCTTTACATCGGTTGATAACTTGCTTATATTCGTTACTCGTTTGATTCTCCAAAGTGTTTTATTTTTATGATTTCCTCAAAGGATTCTTCGATTGCCGAAGATAAATTATTTCCCCAAAAATATACATTTCAAATCAATGGTCGGTTGATTGTTTGGGATAGACCTCAAGTAATGGGGATCGTCAATCTCACACCTGATTCCTTTTACGAAGGCAGCAGATCAAATAAGTCTCTCGATCAAGCTAAATTCTTGATCGAAAAACATATCCAAGAAGGAGCTGACATCCTAGATTTGGGAGGCTATAGCTCTAGACCTGGAGCAGATGACATAAGTATAGCTGAGGAAGAGGATCGTGTTCTTCCCGTATTAGAATGGCTTAACCAAATACCTGAGAAATTTTTGATTTCTGTGGACACATTTCGAAGTCAAGTTGCTGAAAAATCTCTTGCAGCTGGAGCACATATAATCAATGATATTTCTGCAGGAGAATTAGATTCGGAGATGCTGCCGATGATGGGCAAAAAAAACAATCTCTATATAGCAATGCACATGCGTGGAAATCCGAAAACTATGCAGCAAAGCACAGATTATCGGGACGTCTTGGATGAAATCATGTACTATTTTGCTAAAAAACAGGAAGAATTTAAAAAGTTTGGCATCAAAGATGTAATTATTGATCCGGGAATTGGATTTGCGAAGACTATTCAACAGAATTTTTGGATATTAAAGAATCTTCGAAGATTCCGAACCTTTCCATTTCCACTCTTGGTTGGTATATCAAGAAAATCAATGATTTACCGAACCTTAAAAATTGATGTCGCGGAAGCATTAAACGGGTCTACCGCTTTACACATGCATGCACTTTTGCATGGAGCAAACATCCTCCGAGTTCATGACGTTAAAGAGGCTAAACAAACCGTAGAATTATATAACAATTTATACCCTAACCCTTGAGCTTACTTTTCAAAATTGGTTTTCTGGAAGTCTCCATAGTGAATATGGTAGACATTGCCTTGGTAGCAGCACTGCTTTACCAAGTATATAAGCTTTTGCGGGGAAGTGTGGCAATTAAAATTTTTCTTGGTTTTCTATCGATCTACTTAATTTATCTACTAGTTCGAGCGCTGCAAATGGAATTGCTTTCCTCTATTTTAGGTCAATTTATGGGGGTCGGTGTGATTGCAGCGATAATTATTTTCGCACCTGAAATCCGGAAATTCCTTTTGATCATCGGACGATCCTCTTTTCTTTCCAGAGACAATATTTGGAGTGATTTGTTATTCTTCTGGAAAAAAAGAGAGGGCAGAACTTTCAATATTAGTCCTATAATCGATGCATCAAAAACTTTGGCAGGAAGCAATACAGGTGCTTTGATCGTTTTGTCAAAAAGTACAGAATTGAAATTCTACGCAGAAAGTGGGGATATCCTTGACGCGGAACTTTCCAAACGGTTACTTATTTCCATTTTCAATAAATATAGCCCGCTTCATGACGGTGCGGTAATCATTCACAATGGGAAGATCAAGGCTGCTCGCTGTATCCT
>JBBQDY010000144.1:0-7521 GCA_038320155.1 Cytophagales bacterium | reverse complement strand
CTGGAAATCGGGACATTTTCATTTGCTAAGAACTTCAAGATTTAATCAGTTAAGCATTTGAAAATAAAAGCCCATCCTTCAGACATTCCTGAATATAAGCAAAAACCGCTTGCAGAGATTTTTGAGTAAGGCGAGGGTAATTTTCTAGAATTTGCTGTTCGGTCCAGCCTTGAGCCAAAAGGCCGATGATGTGTTCCACGGAAATTCTGGTCCCTTTTATTGTAGGTTTTCCTAATAATATGGTATCATCCGAGGTTAAATATTTTTGCCATTCCATGTTTGGAATTTATACAAATTATTCCTGACTACCGAGTCAAGGTTTTCCAAATCTGTCAAAAAGTGACTGCTGGCCGGTTTTAGGAATTTCAATGATGTTTAAAATTAATCTCCTGTCTGGGTTCAGAATTCGCGTTAGACTAGGCTTTCCATAAAACCTTACAGACCTGTTGAAAAAATATTGGATTACTGGGGTTTCGTTTCCATCCTCCCGCATCTAGGATTGTTTTCCAAATGATGATTTTGGGCGGGAGGGATTAGCTGTGGATCTCTGTGCTACAAAGGTGTCGCTTCTCTGGAGCTCTTAGGGATTTTAGCTCTGGGAAATTTTCAGATTTTGGAATTTTGTTGGTACTATTCTGTAACACAGACCGATGGGAAGGTTCGAGGAATTTGCTATGAAACTATGTACTACTACAAAGGTGTCGCTCCTCTGGAGCTGGTGGGTTTTTTGGGGATTGTACTTGGGGTTTCGGTCTGTGAAGACACAGACCGAGGCGTGGGATTGTTAGGATTTCGATCTGTGAGAATCTGCCTTACGTAAAAGGCAGGCATAGACAGAGGCGGAAACGGTAAATCTCAAATTCTAAAGCATATCCCGAACCATTAGAAGTACTTTTTCCATTTCCCGGCGCACTTCTGAGGCTTTATTGAGGTAGTTGGAATTCATAAAAGCAAAGCTATAAGTTTTGCCACTTTTGGTTTTGATCAGCCCAACCAGCGAATGATTATTGCTCATGGTGCCGGTTTTCGCAAAAATATATGGACTTGAAGCTTGGTAGCTGTTTTTAATTGTGCCGGATTCTCCGCCTGTCGGTAGGAGTTCAAAGAGCTGCTGATCCGGTACCATTCGGTATAGCTTCTCAAAAAGGCTGACCATGGATCTTGGAGTAAATAAATTATGCCGACTGAGTCCGCTGCCATCCACCCATTTAGGTGGGTCAGGAAGATCAAAAAGGTAGGTTTTTAGCATAAACTCAATTGCTCGCTCGGTGTCCAATCGTTGAAATAGCCGATCCGAAACCATAAGCAACAATTGCTCGGCCAAGAAATTATCGCTTTCCAACATCATTTCTTTCAAAATAGGAAAGAGCGGAGATCCACGAAACAATCGATGATCAAGCGGCAGCGGATCATTTCGATACTGCCAATTTTTTCCAGTTGCTTCAGAAGCTAGTTTTACAAAAAGCTCTGGAGAGGTCAAGATTGGGATAAATCGCTCTGCCGCTCTGAAATTAGCGGGATTGTAATAGAATTTGTTGCTGTGGAAATCTCGCTCCAATTCCCGGATAGGTCGAGTAGTCAGAAATACCGAATCCTGAAACCGCTTTGGAAATACCACTGCTTTGCCGGCTTCTTTTTTTACTTCCAAGAGATTTCCATAGATAGGGATTGAGCTTCGCTCGGCAGAATAGTCGAAGTAATAATCATCCCACTGCCAACCGTAACCAAAGGCTGGAGCGTCTACATTCGCATCTGAATAAATGACATGCTTAAATGGTTGAATCAACTTTTGGATTCCCGGATCCTGAAATTTCTTGTATTTCCAAGTAGGATCCCCACTTCCCCAGATTCGGATGGTATCGCCTGATGTCACATATCGGAGTGTTTGCGTACTGTCATTAAGAATGGTAATGGCTGAGAAAAGTGTAAAAAGTTTGGTAGTGGAAGCAGGAATAAAACTCAGATGCGAATTTTTCTCATAGAGCACAATTTTCTGATCCATGTCCTGAAGGATAAACCCCGAATGATGATTGTTGAAAAAACTTCCAGTTCCAAAGGCCTGCTCCATCTTGACAAGTTGGTCTGGAGTCAGTTGCGCTTCTACACCAAAGGATAGTAAAAATAAGAAGGCTAGAAGCAGTGATTTCTGCATGGAAATGGAATTAGGCGTTTTTTGTAACTGCCAAAAATAGAAATCCCCAGCCTAAAATAAAGGCAACTCCTCCCAGCGGAGTAATCGCTCCCAACCAAGTGATGCCAGTCAGGGAAAGGATATAGAGCGATCCGGAGAAAATCAGAATTCCCACAATCATCAGGATTGCTGAAGTTGATAATTGCTTCCAGTTGGGTTTGACCAAAGCCAAAATTCCAATCAATAAAAGTCCCAATGCGTGATAGAAATGATATTTGACTGCAGTTTCGAAGGTATCTAATCGTCCAATCTCGGCTAACATATCCTTCAAGCCATGGGCTCCAAACGCGCCGATTCCAACTGCAATGGCTCCAAAAATCGCTGAGGTTTGTATGATTTGTTTAGCGTTCATGTTTTTATACTATGTTTATTTGGAATGATGCCAGCGGCCGTTTATTTCTTTGATTAACAGGACGGAAGACCGATGACCGAAGACAGATTTGGCGGGAATGTCCGATGTGGTGTTGATTTTTTTGAACTTCTGGAGAAGCGGGACGGCTCCCGTTATTCCTGCTATAATACTTCTGCTGAAGCAAAACAGCTTCATTATTCTTATATCAACTTCTAGCTCCAAAGATCGACGAGCCGATTCTTACCATCGTACTTCCTTCTTCCTGAGCGATCTGGTAGTCCCCACTCATTCCCATGGAGAGTTCGTCCAACTGGACAAATTCGGGGAGTGCTTTTGATTTCAATTCTATAAACAAGCTTTTTAAACCTCGAAATTCCTTTCGGACTTGATCTTGATTTTCAGTGAACGTGGCCATTCCCATAAGTCCGATTATTTTGACATGAGTTAAAGTTGAAAAATCAGCGTCTGCGATCAACTCATCCAGCTCGGCACGATCAAAACCAAATTTGCTTTCCTCTTCTGCGATATGAATTTGAAGCAACACAGAGATTACTCGATCAGCTTTTTTTCCTTGCTTATTGATTTCTTTTAGCAATTTGAAAGAATCAACTCCATGAATCAGATGTACAAACGGCGCAATGTATTTGACTTTATTGCTCTGCAAGTGCCCAATCATGTGCCAGCGGGCATCTTCAGGCATCTCCAATTGTTTCCACTGGATCTCCTGAACTTTGTTTTCTCCAAAATCCCGAATACCAGCTTCATAGGCATCATTTAATGCCTCGATGGGTTTGGTTTTGCTCACTGCGATGAGTTTGCAATCCGGATTTATAAAAGTTTTTTTTACTGCTTGAAGGTTGGCTTTGATATCCATTGGCTATTTTTATCAACTACTTTTTTGCTCGATTGATTAAAACAAAGATATGGCGATACTCAGTACTTTACTAAAGAAAGGCATTAGACTGAAGGAAAGTTTGGAGCAGGATTATTCGAGTCCGATTGATCTTCAGCGAAAAACACTAAAGGAATTGGTAATCCATAGTCGGGAAACTGCAATTGCAAAGCGTTATGATTTCAATTCAATCTTAAAGGCTTTTCGAAAATCGGGAGACGAGTATTATCAGCGATTCCAAGCTCAAATCCCTATTTACGATTACGATAAAATCTATCAGGAGTGGTGGCATTTTTTATTGGAAGGAAAAACCAATGTGACTTCTCCGGGCGCAGTAAAGTATTTTGCCTTGAGTTCCGGCACTTCAGGAGCTACTTCTAAATACATTCCCATTACCATCGAAATGGTCAAAGCAATTCGAAAGACCGGCGTCCGGCAGATTCTTTCGCTTTCCAAATACGAGAAACTTCCAGCCTCACTTTTCAAAAGAGGGATTTTGATGTTGGGCGGAAGTACAGATTTGGAATTTAACGGTACTTACTTTTCCGGTGACTTGTCGGGAATAACGACCGGGCGATTACCGATTTGGTTTCAGCGCTTTTATAAGCCGGGGAAAAAGATTTCCCGAAATAAAAACTGGGGCGACAAACTGGATCAAATCGTCGAAAAAGCGAATACCTGGGATATCGGAATAATTGTGGGCGTGCCAGCTTGGCTTCAGATTCTTTTGGAGAAAATAATCGAGTTCTATGGGGTCAAAAATATCCATGAGATTTGGCCAAACCTCCAGATTTTTGTTCATGGTGGAGTTTCCTTTGAGCCTTATAAAAAGGGCTTTGAAAAGCTTTTAGGCAAACCTTTAATTTACATCGAAACCTATTTGGCCTCCGAGGGATTCTTAGCATTTCAGGCTTTTCCAAATCAAAAATCCATGCGATTGGTTTTGAATAATGGGATTTTCTATGAATTCATACCCTTCAATGAGGCAAATTTTGACAGCGATGGAAATGTTTTACCTTCTGCCCAAACCTTAAAAATCGACGAGGTTGAAGAGCATCTTGATTATGCTTTATTGATTACTACCTGTGCTGGAGCTTGGCGATACTTGATCGGTGATACCATTCGATTTGTATCCAAGGACGAGGCGGAAATTATAATTACCGGCCGTACCAAGCATTTTCTGAGTTTATGTGGCGAGCACTTATCGGTGGATAATATGAATAAAGCGGTAGAGATGGTTGCTGAGGAAATGAATGTTAGCATTACAGAATTTACCGTAGTTGGAATTCCTGAAGGAAATCTGTTTGCGCATCATTGGTACTTGGGTACGGAAGATCACGTGGATACTAATGCGATCAAAAATTTAATTGATCAGAAATTGGGGGAATTGAATGATGACTATGCCGTGGAGCGACGGCATGCGCTCAAGGAGGTATATGTGACACTTTTGCCTTCAAGAGTGTTCTACGATTGGCTTCGGGCGCAAGGAAAAGAAGGTGGACAAAATAAATTTCCTCGGGTGTTGAAAGGGGAGAAGGCGACTTCCTGGCTAAATTTTATTCCAACAAATTCCGATAAAAAGTGATTGCGGCACTAGGAGAGGGGTTCAGTGTCGGGCTTTTGTTGTCGGCTTTGATCGGGCCGGTATTTTTTGCTTTGATCCAAGCCAGCCTGACAAATGGCTTTAGATATGCCGCAGTGTTGGCAACTGGAATATTGATCAGTGACTTGATTTATGTGCTCATTACTTTTTTTGGGATTAGATATATTGCCGGTTTTGAGTCCTTCCAAACTTACTTAGGCTATGCAGGTGGATTGATCTTGATTGGTTTTGGAATCAGTTCTATTTTCAAGAAAAAGGGAAGTCGACCCAATTCTGGTGGGATTGATCTGCCACGAGTGAAAAAGCGATCCGCTTTCGCAAAGGGATTTGGAATCAATGGGATCAATCCATTTGTATTGCTCTTTTGGATTTCCATCGCTTCGGTGGTTCAATTAAAAAAGAGCTTCACCGAATCTGACTATCTTTTCTACTACGTAGGTATATTGCTGACGGTATTTTGTATTGATTTGGTCAAAGCTTTTATTGCAAAGCAACTCGCGCCACTTGCAACTGATCGCGTGCTTATTTGGCTCAATAAAGTGGTAGGAGTAGTAATGATCGGCTATGGCGCTAGAATGATTTGGCAAACGATAAACCTTTAAACAGTTACTAAACAAATTCACCTATTACTAAATGTATTATCCCCTCTATTTTCAATTATGAGACAAAACACCCTGATCCTAATACTTCTAGTAATCTCATTCACTGTCGCTTGTAATACTGCTCGAGATCGAAGAATAAAAATCATCATTGATGCGGATACAGCTAATGAGGTAGATGATTTATTTGCACTAGCAGGAGCGATGGCTTCTGATTCCTTTAATATCATAGGGATCACTTCTGCTCAATTTCATACTTCAAGATTGGGATTTGACAGCACCGTACGAGAAAGCCAAAAGCTCAATGAGGATTTGGCAAGACTGGCAGGCAGAACTGACATTCCATTGCCTTTGGGCGCAAATGGCCCATTAACAGCCATGGATCAACCTTATGTCTCGCCAGCGTCAAATTTCATCGTCGAACAGGCAAATAGTCTGGCGGAAGGAGATTCGTTAGTCTTGGTTATTTTGGGTTCCTGTACCAATGTTGCTTCAGCGATTCTTCAAGACCCGGGAATCATTCCAAAGGTTCGGGTTCATTATTTGGGTATTTGGCATAATCCTGAAACCAACGAATACGATAAAAAAGAATTCAATTCTGGAAATGATACCCTTGCAGTGGACCTTTTACTGAGTACACCTGGATTGGATTTGACTATTATGTCAGCCACTACGAGCCAGCATTTGGTTTTTGATAAAGATTTGACTCGAAATGAATTAGCCGATAATGGGGAATTGGGGGAATACCTGATGGATCGTTGGGATACGTTCCGTCGTTGGTGGAAGCCAGAAGATTTAGGAAAGCAAAAATGGATTATGTGGGATGTAGCCATTCTTGAAAGTATCTCAAATCCAGATTTAGCAGAAAAGAAAACCTTTTTAACTCCAGCCCATCTTGGTGCTCGACCAGTGACTATTTATACCAAGATAAATGAAACTGAAATGGAAGCGCGTTATTGGCAGACGGTGGATAAACTGATTAAAAAGTAGGGTGTCCTTGTTTTGGTTGAAATCTTTAGTTTTACCAATGAATCCGTTTTCAATACCGATCGTGCCCTTGGCACTCTTAACTATACTTGCTAGGAATGTATGCCCAGAATTGCATTCTGGGCTATTACGGGCCTTGCCTTTGGCAAGCGTTCGGGGATTTCAGCAAGTTTTGTTTTGAGAAAGGGTTTTTGGTTACCCTCAAAAATTCCAAGTGGCTATCCCCATAAAAACCTGACGCTCATACTTTCAATTAAGTGATTGTCTCTTTGCCAATGGCAAAACTGGTATCAGACCCTAACGCAGCGCAGCTATATTCGGGGTAAAGAAAGTAAAGCCATACCTGAGATTTTCAATGGTATATAGAAACTTTAAAATACTTACTATCCTAGGAATAAGTATTTTAAAAACTCGCTGCTCAGCTGTACCACCGCGAGAAAAAAATATCCATTGGACCATTTACTTTGTGTTCCTTTGAGAAACTGTCGTGCCCTTTGTGGTTAAAAAAAAGCCTTTGAATTTTCGGATTCAAAGGCTTTAGTATTTTATTATTATGTGTATTCTTATAGGTGCACGTACCGGTCAAAACGAAATCTTGATTTGGAATTGGATCGAATTCCCCCTTTCTCAAATGGGGCAAGAGCCTGTCCCGAATATCGGGAGGGATTTTAGGAAGCAATTCAGTTTTAAATTTGGCTACGTGTAATAAAGCGGATAAACATAATTAAAATTGAGTTGATTTAATCCACCAAATATGTGCTAACTGGTACATAAGGCATATCAAATGCTTCCGCTACTGCTTTGTAAACAATGTCTCCATTGATGACATTTAAGCCTAAAACCAATTCAGCATTTTCCTGAGCTGCTTTTTTCCAACCTTTGTCTGCCAATTGCATC
>JBBQDY010000143.1:0-7528 GCA_038320155.1 Cytophagales bacterium | reverse complement strand
CCCACAAAATTTTGAATGGGAGGCATATTCCTTACCTTTGAGAAATTATATTTTCAAATATTTGATTACAAATCCAATTGAGTAATGCATCTGATAGATCTGGGGATCTTTGTAGCCTACATGCTGGCAATGCTGGGAGTAGGTTATTTTTTCATGAAGAAAAATACCGATCAGGAGGATTACTATGTAGGTGGTAGGTCCATAGGGAGTTGGCATATCGGTCTTTCAGTAGTAGCAACAGATGTGGGGGGAGGATTTTCAATTGGCTTGGGAGGACTCGGATTTGTGATGGGCTTGTCAGGTTCTTGGATGCTTTTTACAGGATTGCTCGGAGCTTGGCTAGCTGCTGTTGTGTTGATACCCAGGGTAAAGTCAGATCCTGCATTTGCTAAGTTTTTTACTTTTCCGCAGATTATAGGACATTTATTCAATGGTTTCGCTGCGAAAGTGGCAGCTTTAATTTGCTTCCTAGGTTATCTGGGATTCACTTCTTCCCAACTTTTGGCTGGTGCCAAACTAGCCTCGGGGACTTTTGATGGATTGGACTTGCATGTGGCCTTGATGATCATGGGAGCTATAGCAGTAGTCTACACCGTAATGGGTGGATTGAAAGCCGTAATTTATACAGATACTATTCAATGGATTATTCTGATGGCAGGATTAATGTTTATCGGAATACCGATTTCTTATAATTATGTCGGAGGTTGGGAAGGGATTAATGCCACACTTCCACAGGAGTTTTTCAGCTTTACGAACCTGACTTGGCAAGATTTAGCGAACTGGGGAATTACGATAATACCGATTTGGTTTGTAGGAATGACACTTTACCAGCGAATCTTTGCATCGCGGGATGTGAAGTCAGCAAAGAAAGCTTGGTTTATCGCTGGTCTGTTCGAATGGCCAATTATGGCAATGCTGGGGGTTTCTCTAGGCTTGTTGTCCAGAGTGGCAGTCGAGCAGGGAGCTTTGGAAGGATTTACGACTGCAATGGATCCGGAGATGGGTTTGCCGGTTTTGCTTAGCCAAATTTTACCTGCTGGGATATTGGGCCTGATGATGTCTGCTTATTTCTCCGCGGTGCTGTCTACAGCTGATTCCTGTTTGATGGCGGCTTCTGGAAATCTGACCACTGATCTATTGGGTAATTTCTTCAAAGGCAAATCGCTGAAACAAGAGATGAGAATCAGTCAGCTTTTGACGCTAGGGATCGGAATTGTAGCGATAGTAATTGCTTGGCAGATGACGGAAGTCCTCAGTTTGATGTTATATTCCTATGCATTTATGGTTTCCGGCCTTCTGGTTCCGGTGATTGCTGGATTGTTTTTCAATCAACGAAATCCACAAGCTGCTGTAGCGTCGATGATCGCCGGTGGTTCTCTTACGGCGGGGCTTTCTCTTTTTGAAGTTCCGTTGGCCTTCGGATTAGACGCAAATTTATTTGGACTATTACTTTCACTAGCGACTTTTATCGCTGTGATTTTGATCAATAAAAACACCAAAGAACTCCAAAAACATTATGATTAAATTAGAAACACTCTCCGCAGTTGATAATGCCACCTTTCTTCAAAAATCGCAAATCGCTGATTTCTTATTCGAACACCTAGGTGCATATGGAGATCCTAAAGCGGATATCATGAAGTGCCTGGATTATGCATTAGATCAAAATATGCACGCTGGTGGCTTTGTCGTCATGGCAAAAGAAGCAGATGAATTAGTCGGAGTGCTAATCATGAACAAAACCGGGATGTCTGGGTATATCCCTGAAAATATCTTGGTTTACATCGCAGTCGACGATCAACACCGAGGCAAAGGGATCGGTGGAAAGATCATGGGATTGGCCATAAAAATGGCCAACGGAGCAATCGCACTTCATGTGGAGGCAGACAATCCTGCTAAAAAACTTTACGAGAGGTTGGGATTTACTAACAAATATCTTGAAATGAGATTAACCAAATAAAATGGCATACTTGACTTTAAATAAGAAAAAACTCAAAGAGAATTACCTTTTCCTGAAGAAAATGTTTGAGGAAAAGGACGTCTCGTGGGGAGTGGTTTCTAAGATTTTTTGTGGCAATAGACTTTTTCTCACGGAGTTGATCGAACTGGGAGTGAGCGAAATTCATGATAGCAGAATCAGTAATCTGGCGATGGTCAAATCGATTAGCCCGGAAATACAGACCGTCTATATCAAGCCTGTATCAAAGCAAAATATTGGGAAACTGGTTCAGTTTGCAGATGTAAGTTTAAACAGTGAACTGAAAACCATCGAGTGGATCAGTGAAGAGGCAGTATTGCAAGGTAAAAAGCACAAGATCATCATCATGGTAGAGACGGGAGATCTTCGCGAAGGAGTGATGGGAGATCAATTGCTGGATTTTTACGCTCGAGTTTTCGAATTGCCGAATATCGAAATCATCGGATTGGGCACGAATCTCAATTGCCTCAATGGGATAATGCCTTCAACCGATAAATTGATCCAACTCTGTCTGTATAAGCAGATCATCGAGTTGAAATTTGACAAGTCTATTCCATGGATCTCTGCTGGTACTTCTGTTACTATTCCTTTGATGCAGACTCATCAGCTTCCTTTAGGCATCAATCACTTTAGAGTGGGAGAGACGCTTTATTTTGGAGTGGATTTAGTCGAAGAGTCGGTGATTGAGGGGATGCATGGGGATGTCTTTGAGCTACACGTGGAGATCGTTGAACTCCAGGAAAAACCCCTTCTTCCCACGGGAGTTTTGGCCCCAACTCCGCAAGGTGAATTAAAAGAATTTGACGAAAAATTATTTGGGAAAAGCTCCTTTCGAGCTATTGTCGATGTTGGTGTTTTGGACGTCGATCCCAAATACTTAACCGCAAAAGATCAATCCATTGAGATTTTGGGTGCAAGTTCGGATATGATCATTATTAATCTGGGCCAAAATCCAGAGGCCTATCAAGTGGGAGATGTCCTGAGTTTCGACCTAAAATACATGGGTGCGCTAAGTCTTTTGAATTCAGATTACGTTGACAAAAAATTAGTCGATTAAAAAAAAATGGCGTCTTGAATTTTGAGGAAAACTTTTTTTTATGGCTTCATCGAGTTGATCCAATCTCTAATCAAGGTAACTCCCTCTTGATGAACTGTAGTTCTGCCAAGTTCGGGCATCGCTACTCCAACTTTGGTAGAATTCATACGATGCGTCATGATCGATTCATCGGCATTTCCTGGCGACACATCAAATTTGAATCTGCCCGCACCGATTCCGGCTGCTATGGGAGTTTTATTTACTCCAAGCTTCATCGGGTCAGTTTGGTCATAAGTCAAGAAAAGTCCGGAAGTGCTGGCAGAACCTTCAACGCTATGGCAATGTGCGCAGTTGATATCTAAATATGCCATTGCTCTATCGTTCAATGGTAAATTCTCCTCCTCGTAGTTGATCATGGCGGGGTGAGATTCTCTCCCTCCAAATCCTTCTAGCTTATCCAAGGCGGTCCAGTGAGCTAATTGATTTATTTTACCAGTGCCAAAATCCAACTCATTATTAAGATATTTTACTTTCACCCCGATTGGAGCCATTTCCTCTGAGATATTATGACAGGTCTTGCACTGGTTTTTGTTTGGGATGATGTAGTTGATCACTTGATCTTTTCCGGTATAATTCACAAACTTCACTACAGTCTGACCACCGACTACTTTTAGTATTGCATCGGTCTGACTTTCATTCCAGATGTAAGGAAAAGCTTCCCATCCTTTCTCAGAATTCACCATCAATCGAGTTTCTATAATTCTTCGATCACCTTCCGGTTTTCTAAAATCACTTGGGTAATAGAAATTTTTGATAATCACAGTGCCCTCAGGAAACTCCAAGTTGTCAGCAACAAGCCGTGCTTTCTCTCCCGCTGGGAAATAAACATAACGACTCTTTAGTGCATAATCTGTAAAAAGTGATGATGAAGGCTCGTAGAGAATGACGTTTTCCGCAGGAATAAGCTTATTGATTTCTCCTTCAAAAAAGCTGTAGGTTGAAAGTCTTTTGTAAGGATATATTCCATCCGCTGCTTCAGCTACCAAATCGGCTTCTACTTTTTTAACTGTCTTTGCTTCTTCTTGACAGGCAAAAGCTAACAGGCTCAAGCCAGCTATAAGATTAATTGTCCAAAATAAGTTTGATCGGTTCATCACATTCCGGCCATTTGACTGGTATTGGTAAGTACTTTGACTTTACAGTTCTGAAAAGGAGCTGACTCCTTAAATGCCTCAATATTATCGTCTCCATCCATTAAATAGAATCTGCTGAAATACAAATCATTGATCGATGGTTCGGAAATACAGATTCGCATCGGGTTAGATTCTATCGTCTCACTCACGGAAGTGTCCCAAATACCATCGTAAATAATGTCCTGTGTTTTCGCTTTTCCATGTGCATTATACATGCTCACCAACTGTCCAAGCTCACGCGTAAGATCAGGGAATCCCTCGCTTCGGTCATATTGATTGTCGTGCAAATAGATGTCCGTAGTGTAAGGAGACCAGTTTGGCGCTTTGTCGGGAAAGCCAGTGATTTGGTAGGATGCGATAGCAACTCCAAATGTTTTATTTCTAAGAATTTTATTGTCAAATATCTCCACCTCTTTGGCTGCCAGAAGGACAATTCCAGATCCTGGAGGAATCATGGTTACTGCATTGCCATTTGATCCTTCTCCAGTCGGCGTAGCAAAATTTTTGTGGTTGTTTCCGATGATCTCGTTATTGTAGATTCGGGTACGAGCACCATCTGCTTTAGGTAATCCCGGAAGATTGAATACCAAAATCCCTCCTGAATTGTCCCTGGCTATATTTCCAAACACTTCTGCATTATCAGAATTCTCGATTTCGATGCCTGCTACGTTTCCAAAAGCAAGGGAATTTTTCACTACAATATTTTCGGATTGACCCACGTAGATTCCTGCATCTCGGGAATGTGAGGCGATCACTTCGTCGATCATTACATTTTTACATTGCACCGGGTAGATCGCATATGTTCCGTTTAGCGACTTATCGCCATTGGTCCAAGTGACATTGATTCTTCTAAAAGTTATTCCATTGGTGTGTTGCGCTTTGACGCCGTCTCCGGGAGCATCCTCTATGGTAAGATCCTGAATCGTGACATTGTTCCCAACGATTTTGACGCCTTCTCCTCCAGTCTGCAAACCTTTGAATGACAAAAAGGTCTTGTCCATTCCAGCTCCTTTGATGGTGATGTTGGTTTTATTGTCAATTATAAGCTGTGTATTTAGCTCAAAAAATCCTGCAGGAATCTCAATTGTATCACCGTCTTCCACCATTATAAAGTCTTCGACCACTTTCTCTACTTCTTCTTCTGAAGCTCTAGCTACTTTTGAAGAATCAAAAGTTCGTTCATTCGATGAACTGCTGCAACTATTCGCTAGTATCAGAAGACTTATAAAAAGGATTGAGTCTAGCTTCTTCATAACGCGATTTATTTATAAGTATCAAACATACTGAATCTTACAAAAAAATTTGCCTTGACAGAAGTCATTATTTTAAATCTTGGCTCTGGTTCGGCTAAGTGTCTCGATGGTCATATCCAAATAGGAAGCAATCTGACCGACGGATGCTTTTTGGATAACCTTTGGACGATTTTCCATCAACTCCATATAGCGCTCTTTGGCGGATTTGAATTTGGAAAAAATCTGGTGCTCCTCCAAGACGATGTAATATTTCTCAAGGATCATCCTATACGACCTTTCCAGCTCAGGATATTCTTGAAAGCATTGATTCAGATTTTCGTAGGACATCTTCAATAACTTACTCTTTTCGAGCGTCTCGATATATTCATAGGAGGGTTTTCTAGTGATAAAAGAGTGCATCGCCGTAACAAATTCCCCAATCAGCGTGAATGAAACTGTGATTTCACGGCTCTCTCTGATGTAATAGGTACGTGCAGAGCCTTGATTAATATAAAACAGGTAGTTACTGATTTCACCTTCTTTGACCAGAATCGCGCCTTTCTCGACCTCAAAGACCTCGAGCCTGCTGGTGAAAGCTCTTTTTGCCTCTGTCGATACTCCTTGAAATTTTTCTAATATCGTTAAGAAATTGTCCATTGCGTTTGGGGAAAAGTTTTTGATAGAAGCCCTAAATCAAAAAACTTCATTTTGCTTGATTGAGTTAAATTAAAAATATCCTGTTCAAGATTATTGGATTTAAACAAAAAAAATGACCTTTTTGGAAATTGAAAAATTTATTTTCCTACTAATCAACTTAAAATCCTTCAAATCAATGAAAAAGCTTTTCCTGTTTCTTGTGACCTTTGGTTTAATCTTCGCTGCAAATGCACAATTTGGAATTCGAGCTGGTTTGAGCTCTGGCAACTTCTCGGACACCAATTTCAATGCAAAGGTGGGATACCATGTCGGAGGATATTACCGATTGGGCACTGGATTTATCTCGGTGGAGCCCGGCGTGCAATTTTCCACTAAAGGCTATGAAGGCAATGTCAAAACAACCGGAGCTGTGATTTCTGAAAAACTAAATTACATTGATATTCCGGTGCTCATCCGTTTGAATGTTTACGAATTTTTAAATGTATTTGCTGGTCCGCAAGCTTCTCTTTTATTATCGAGAAAATATGAATTGGATGGAAATACGGATACTAGTACTGAGGCGATTCGAGGCTACGATCTAGGTGGGGTAGTAGGCCTGGGTGTCAGTATCCCCTCTGGGGTTAATTTCCAGATAAGCTATGACCTAGGATTGACAAGTTTGAATTATTATAACACTGATGTGAAAAATCGAGTGTTGAAACTATCAGTCGGATTCGATCTTTAATTCAAGCTCACAACCAATAAAAACCTGATAGAACATCAGGTTTTTACTTTTTAAGCCGGTCAGGATTGTCCTCAATGAAAGACTTCCAGCCAGCATTACGGCCTCTGGTTTGAAGTCTTCCATCATGAAAATGATGACAGAGCGCCACAGCCAGCGCATCCGTGGCATCTAGCATTTTGGGCAATTCGGTTAGGTTAAAAAGTGTCTGGAGCATGGCAGCGACTTGTTCCTTTGAAGCATTTCCATTCCCGGTTACAGATTGCTTGACCTTTTTCGGGGAATATTCAGTGATCGGGATGTCTCTAGCCAATGCAGCGGCCATTGCTACCCCTTGGGCTCGGCCGAGCTTGAGCATGGATTGCACATTTACCCCATAAAAAGGTGCCTCCAAGGCGACCGAATCCGGAAGAAACTCTTCAATGATTCCTGTGATTCGTTCAAAAATCTTCTTGAGTTTCAGTTCGTGAGTTTCGTATTTTTTCAGGTGAATTACGCCGTATTGCAAGAGTTTGTACTTCTTTCCTTCGGTCAGAATAATGCCATAGCCCATGACATTGGTACCGGGATCTATCCCAAGGATGATTTTTTCCTTTGATTCTTTTTCTTGTTCTTTGCTCACCCCTGCAAGTTAGCCCAAAACATGCTAAGTTTTTACCTGATCTGGTCCACCTGCTACCTCATTTTACTCTGGCTGCTTAGCCGTACATGGAC
>JBBQDY010000142.1:0-7598 GCA_038320155.1 Cytophagales bacterium | reverse complement strand
CATTCAGCAAACCCGGAGTGGTGGCGATGTCTCCAATATTGACATCCTGCCAGCCGGACACAATCAAAATAGTTTTAGCGGATTTTAAACTCTGCGAAAAGCCAATAAAGGGGTGAAGTAAACTGGATAGAACAAGCAAGCAGGTATTTTTTACTAGAGTTCTTCTGGAAAGATTTTTCATAGATTTTATGTCTTAATTTTTTTGTGTGACTAAAAAACCAAATCGATCAAACCTGACAAAAAAACATAGTGAAATATAAAAATCTTAAATAATCAATCGATTTGCTTTTAGGTAGAACCAATAAAAAAACCACTGTTTCAGTAAAACAGTGGTTATATAAATTACCCAATCTATTTGGTTATAATTCTATTTATTTGTGTTCCAGCCAAGCGGTCGCATTACAATCTTCATTTGATTTAAACCGAATCCACCTCACCTGAAATCCGGCAGGAAAATCATATTTGAAGACTTCTCCTCGAGGCTTTGCAAAAGAAAAGCAGTTTTGTCTAATTCTTTGTTAATAAAATTCATTACTTCGTACAAAATCTATATTCTGCCAAAGTAAATTAAGGGTTTTTTATTTTTTCAAGCCAATGAACTGTGAAGGGTTCTATTGTATAAGTGCCAGTTAAGGTTTTTTCTGAAAGACGGTCTCTAAATCCATGTTTTACTTTAACCTCTACACATGCACCAAATAGAAATTCTTCAGTCTTGAAATCTTGGGAAAGAACATCTATTTTAAAACCTAAGTAAAATACAATGACTAAAATACTAAATCTAAATCTCATATAATGAGTATTGCAATCCTGCACGTCACCAAATTTAATACTGATTTGCTTCCTAAAATCCACCTTACCCCCTTTGAGAAAGGGGGAATTTGATCCGATTTAGAATCAAGATTTAGCTTTTTTCCGGAACGTGCAAGAAAGCGAACACTCATATTAATTTATCAAAAATGAAAAAGTCCATGTCGGAAGAACAAATAAGAATGTTCAAGAGATTTGAGCCAGTCAAGCGTTGCAGATATGCTTAGCAACTCCGCTAAATCAATTTCTTTAAGATTTTGGAACAAGGCTTGTTGAGGTCACCAACAACCTTAAGGTTAAATAGACTTCAAAAAAAAAATCCCCGAACCAAAGGTTCGGGGATTTGCCCTACTTTAATCACCCAATAATTATCTTTCAGCGGTATTGAACTGGTTGAAGTCGAAATCTTCGAAGATCGCTCCAACTTTAGTCTCCACCTTACCCATACTTTTAATATCTTCTTCATTTAGCGCACCTGATGCAAATCCTTGCCAGATTTGAGTTCCTGTTTTAGCATCTATGAAATTAATTAATACTGTTCCTTCGTCAACTGGCACCATTCGAACAGCTTCTGATCTTGGACCTAATCCTAAATAATCTTGTCCATTGTTCATCACATAAGTTCTCAACTCGGTAGGTCCTTCTAAAACTGAAAAATTAACGAGCATATCTGGATTGGAATTATCATTTGTAAAACCTCTCGCTTTCATTTGAAGCTCAACTGCTTCTTTAATCATTTTTCGTGCGGAGTTATTGTTGAATACAAGAGTTCCTCCAGGTCCATAAAAAGCGTAGGCGTTAGGAATATTATCTACATTAGCCACCCAAGCAAAACTATCATAATTTGAAACTTCGGTTCCGCCATCTTCTCTAGTCACAACTTTCATACCTTTGTTAGAGCAAGATGACAGGAAGGCAGAAAGCAGTATAAATGAAAATAAATAAGTTAATTTTTTCATGATTTCAAGTTTATGTGGTTAGAAATAATTTTTGACCATAGTCGCATCTGATGACTAAATCGATAACTCTAATAATAAGCTTATGGTAGAAAACCGATTCTGATATGGTTGAATACAACTTTATTTGTCCCAACTTGATGCCAAGCCCAAAAAATAGCTCCATGAGGTCTAATAGCCTATAAATCGCCAAGTTGATCATCACTTTTGTGGAATAAATTCAACATATCGTGGAATTTATTACAGATATCCAACGCGGCTTATTCATTGATTATCAAAAAATTGAGCCGCTTACTTCTACATCATCTTCTAGATTTTTCTTTAGAATTTACTATTCCGGTCAAAAAAGATGATTTTTAACCCAGCCATTTTCAAAAACCAACACTACTAATGCCGACCCGCACTAAAAAAATATCCAACAATCAAGTACGATGGGGAATCCTAGGGGTGGGAAATGTGTGCGAAATAAAATCTGCTCCAGCCATGCAGCTGATCCCTCAAAGTAAAATCGTGGCAGTAATGCGCCGAAATGGGGAAAAAGCGAAAGATTATGCGGACCGACATCAGGTTCCGAAATGGTACGATGATGCGCAGAAACTTATCGATGATCCCGAAGTCAACGCGATCTACATTGCTACCCCTCCAAATGCGCATCTTGAACTTTGCGGATTGGCGGCGAAAGCCGGAAAGCCTGTATATGTAGAAAAACCTATGGCCAGAACTTTCGCAGAATGCCAAGAAATGATAGAAATCTGCGCCGAACATCAAGTCCCACTCTATGTGGCCTACTATCGGAGAAGACTTCCTCATTTTTTGAAAATCAAAGAATTGATCGATTCAGGTGAAATTGGCCGCATTCGTTCCGTTCACATTGATCTCAAGCAGGCCTTGAAACCCGGTCTAGTTGCAGGATCTGAGGAAAATTGGAGGATTGATCCAGAAATTGCCGGTGGAGGTTATTTTTTTGATCTGGCTTCACATCAACTCGATCTACTGGATTTCTTTTTCGGTGTGATTATAAAAGTGACTGGCTACAGTGGCAACCAAGCCAAAGCCTATGAAGCAGAAGATATTGTCGTGGGTTCTTTTGTTTTTGAAAATGGGGTCTTAGGCAGTGGAAATTGGTGCTTTACCTGTGCTGAAGGATCCGCAACAGATCAAATTGTAATTTTTGGAAGTACCGGAAAAATCAGTTTCGAGACATTCGGCAAGGGTGAGTTTATCTTAGAAGTTGATGGAAAAAAGGCCGAAAAGTTCAGCTTTGAGCTGCCAAAACATATTCAGCAACCTCTGATTGAAACTATCGTCGGAGATCTTCTGGGTAAAGGAACTTGCCCGAGTATGGGAAATTCAGCTGCCAGAACGAACTGGGTGATGGATGAACTTACAAAAAACAGAATCGCCTAAGACTCGGTGTCTAATTGCTCCAAAGGCTGGTAAAAATCAAAGTCAATGATCATTTTCTGATCGTCGATAATCATCTGTTTGATGAAAAAATCCTTGATTTTGTCATCTTGTGGCATTTGATCAAAATCCAAATGAAATCGGTCTGCTTCTTTTTCCCAAATCAACCCAGGCTTGTCAAGACTGATGAATTGCTCAGCAAAAAATTTGATGATGACATTCATTTTATAGTTAAAAGTTAACCTTCTGGGTTGGACTTCTTCTAAAAAAAGCTTGATGCTAACACTCGAGGCTTTGACTCTAACTTGATTATTCCCAAGAAATTCAATACTCGGTTTTTTAGCAGAAAATTTTTCCGCCAACCGTTCAAGTTCATCCGATGTAAATACCAAAAGCATAGCTGAGATTTATTAGACAAGGATTTAGCGGCAACAATTAAACCAAACCAATAGAAAGCTGTGGAAAAAGGTCAATGATTATTTTTTGACCAGCAAGCGACATTTGAACTTCCTCCTTTACTAAGCTTCTCTTGGCATTTCAAAATCATAAATTGGAAGAAGTTATTAAAATGGTAGAGGAATGTGAAATACCATTAGAAGGTTGCACCGACTAAAGACCTCATGCCGAAGCTAAACCTAACGGATGGCCAATGACTGTAGCGAAAATGAGATAGTAAGATAATTTTTTCATGAATTTCTTTACGGAAGGAATTTCTGATTTTTTTTTGAAAGACTTGCTTTTTGGCCTCATTTCCTTTCAGCTTTTCGACATGTGCTCTCTGCTTTTCAAATAAAAAAATATTATTAGAATACCTTATTCTATTTTTTTATTAAAGTATGGATTTTGAATCCTTTTATTAAGCAATTATCAAGATTAAACAATAACCTTCTTAAAATTATCTCCGTTATTAGCTCTTAAATCATCTTTATTTTAGGAAAGATTGATGTTTCTGGCTCGATTTTAGTTTTAATAAGCGTGCAACCTATCCCACGAAAATTGCATCTATAACTTAAAGGAAGCTGAAGAAAGAAAAGACAACAACCCCTCGATTTCACACTTTAACCACAAAAACTATGATAACGCAAAACTTCAAAAAATGGACTAGGATCTTCTTGGTTTTACTCTTGAGTTTTGGTTTCACAAGCTTGAATAAGGCTGAAGCCAATCCTTATACTGGTGTTTCTTTCCAAGTGTTTTACGATGAATTGGCACCCTACGGAGATTGGGTTCAAGATCAAAATCAAGGATACATTTGGCTACCTTATGCTGAGCAGGGCTTTCATCCTTATGGATCCAATGGCCACTGGGCAATGACCTCCTACGGCAATACTTGGGTTTCCTACTATGATTGGGGCTGGGCTCCATTCCACTATGGGCGCTGGTATTTTGACAATTACTACCAAAGTTGGGCTTGGGTTCCTGACTATGAATGGGGACCGGCTTGGGTAAATTGGAGAACTGGTGGCGGGTATTATGGCTGGGCTCCTTTGGCTCCTAGCTTCTCGTTCAACGTAGGTTATTTGCCAAGCTCGTACTTCGTATTTATTCCCAGAAATCGGATTTATCACCACTATGCACATCGCTACTACGCGCCATATCGTAATCGGGTAAGAATCTATAATCAAACTACGATTATCAATAACACCGTGATCTATAATGACAATCGCTATGTGGCAGGACCAAACAGAAGAGAGATCGAGCGAGTGACTAATAGAGCGGTACCAGTATATCAAGTCCAAGGTTCAGATAGAGCAGGAAGAGCAGCGGTTTCGAGAAACTCAATCAGTCTTTACCGTCCAGAGCTTGAAAATAGCAGAAATAGAAATGCGGAAGCAAGACCGTCCCGAGTGCTAGAGGCAAATGAAGCAAGGTCAACTCGTAGTCAAGCCGCTGATCGGTCGGCATTAAATGACTCCAGATCTGCAAACTCGAGCTTAGGGAATACAAACACGCCTGCAAGCAGATCTGATCGAGGTGCCGTGAGATCAAGCAGTCCAGCTCAAGAATCTCGGTCTTTTGAATCCAGACCTTTCGAAGATTCCAGAAGCAGAACTTCAACGCCTTCACGTGAAAGTCAAGTCAGACCGCAAGTGGCTCCTTCAGGGTCGAGAAGCACGAATCCTGCAAGTATTAGGACTACACCTGAGGTACACCGAAATGAGGAAGGTAGAACCCCAGCTAGTCGAACTGAAGAAAGGTCAAATCAAACTCAGCGATCACAATATTCGGAACCTGAGGCTAGACCAAGTCAAACTCAGCGATCACAACCTTCCCGATCTGAAGTGAGGCCGAGCCAAAGTCAGCGTAGCCAATCGCCACAGCCTTCGGTAAGAACTGCTCCACAGCAAAGAAGCAATTCTGATGTGAGAACTAATACTCGAACTTCTCCGACTAACTCTCGGATGAGCAGTCCGCACAGTAATCAAAGAAGTGGTGGTTCCCAAGTGGCCAGTCCAGCCAGAAGAGAGACCTCTCCTGTGAGATCAAATTCCGGAGAAAGGACCTCCAGTACGAGTAGAGGAAGAGGTAATAATTAAAAAGTAAATAGCTAGTATTTTATTTTCCCACAAGCCTCTGGCAAGTTGAATCTTACCAGGGGCTTTTTTTTATAAGGCTTTTAATAACCACAAGGTTGGAGTGTGCACCGAGGTCGCGCTTTGTTCGACTTCTCCAGAAGCTGAAAATGGCTTTTTTCATATCATTCTGTGACGACCTAAATCAAGAATAAATTTTTGAACTCTATCATTTTTCCTAAAATTTCAAGCCGGTACCAGAGCGACTAGTGGTGAGCATGCCAAACTAAATCGAAGGGGACGCTTTTTAAAATAGGTGTATCCTGATAAGTGCCCGTCCCGATTTGAAAACAAAATCTTGATTAGAATCGGATCAAATCCCCTTCACATTGCCAACGGAAGGGATTTTCCATATCAACTCAGCAATAAATTTGGCTATGTGTAACAAATCGAATACACACGATTTAAAATTTTATTTTACCACGTGTAACTTCCAGCCTCCCTAATTAATAGACATCTAATATTTTGTAATCGATGCCATTGAATGTAATCTTTTCTCCTTTGGAAGTTTGACTGAGCACTTCATAAATAGGGGCACTGACAGATAATCCGAAAATATCCTGTCCGTTAACCTCAAACTGTTCGATGGATACGCACACATAGAAAATCCGTTGATCCGTAACCAAGACTGATCCCAACTCGACTTTCTCAGTTTCCTCTGATGGGTCAATAGATTTCAGAATCAGCAACTCCTTGTTCAGAAAAATCAATTCACTTTCATACCGAGCCAGAAGTTCATTTCTCTCAATAGAACTGGAATCTCCTTGACTTTGAGAAAAATCATGGGTAAACAATTCCTTTTTTAGGGAAGCGATTTCCTTTTCAAAATTTTCAATTAATTGTTGTTGCTTGACCATACACACCTGGTGGATGTCAGCTTTGTCTATTCTTGGGCTCATTTGTTTATTAGTAAATATTTATATCAGCTTCTCTCGCTGTATTCTTAATTCCTTCTATCATCCTACATCGGTCATCCATCATCGGTCATCCATCATCGGTCATCCAACATCGGTCATCCAACATCGGTCATCTAACATCGGTCATCCAAGATCGGTCATCAAACATCGGTCATCAAACATCCGTCATCCAACATCGGTCATCCTGCCTCTTCATGATATTGGTTGACAGGTTCCCTACCTGAACCCCAAACCGTGTGGATAACTTTTCCGGTTAAAATCAAAAGTAGGAATTATATTTAATTTATCAGGATAAGCGGAGACGGGCTCTGCTGGGGAGCAACCCGTCAAGGAATACTCCTGATCGACTGAAAAGGCCTTTGGCCGTGGGCAGTCTGAAACGGTTTGGACTGCCCATCTTTTTTTGGCTCTTTTTGGTCGTCTTATCCCTCCCAAAACCCATTTTTGTTTTTGGTGAATTTATGGAGCAACCTGTCAGGCTTCTCAGACATACCTGATATTTTTTTCTCAAACTCAACAGGGCTGAGCCAGCCAATTCCTTCCTGTTTTCTCTCATGGTTGTAGATCCTGATTATCCTTTTGATTTCTCTGTTCAGTCCATTTCCATCCAAATCCCGGACTGTGGGCATAAAGTGGTGTTTGATCAGACCGTTCTTTTGCTCGGCATATCCGTTCATCAGACAGTTCTCCGCACAGCTTACCCTGACTTCGAGGTCCACAAGACTTTTGAGATACAGGGCTGAAAAGTACTGAGTGCCTCCATCCGTATGGTGGATACAGCCTTTCAGGTTTTTCTTCTTTCTCAGCCTGACCCATCCATCCCTTGCCACCTTCGCATCCAATGCCCGCATGTTGGGGCCAAAACCGAATCCGACTATCCTGGCACTGTACAGATCTGTAAGACAAAACAGAAAATAGCGTTTTCCAAAGATGAAAAGATA
>JBBQDY010000141.1:0-7640 GCA_038320155.1 Cytophagales bacterium | reverse complement strand
AGGTGGCGATATCATGAAGGCATTGTGAACAAAGGCAGAACCCCCACCCTCCGGAATTTGGTAATCGATTCTTTTTTCGATTTCCCCTTCCGAATCCACGATAAAGAATCTCGATCCGAAAGGAGCCGTAAATAGAAAAATACTATCCATGCTTTGAACATGAAATCCAAATAAACCACCTATTCCATTTGGACCCTCAAATTCAAAAAATAATTCCTTCGCTAGTCTTTGGTCCTGCAAATCATAGATCTGAAGGGAATTAGTGCCCCAATTGGCATTAAAAAGGTATTCTTTATCCCCTTTAAAATACTGCAACCCCGTGCTAATATTAGCAGTAGAATCATCGAGATCTAGGGATAAAAATTTACCGGAAGGGGTTAATTCGAAGGTTTTGTCTTCGTTTGATTTCTCATTTTGACAAGAGAATAGAAGTCCGAGTACCAGAAGGAGGACACCGTTTTTCATCATTTTATTATTTGGAAAAGTAGTTGTATGAATCAAGCCATAAAAAATGAAAAATAAAAGTTGGATTTAGTTTTTTTCATTTGGCAAGTTGATGGCACATGGTAAAACCTTGCGCTTTTAAATTCCCAATAGCAAGCTTGATCAGAAGAGTTATAATCTTCAACTACTCTCTAGTTTAAGTCTTTGGACTATACTGAAGGCAAAAGTCTGAAGACTTGCACCAAATGGTAGTTTCATTTGCATGAATTACAGCTTCAGATGCATACAAATCTTATCTTTTTAAGTTACGAGATCTCTTCAAATTCCACTTTAAAAGGGGTTTCTGTCCGTTCTGAGGCATCTAAAATTTCAATCCGAAGGATACGTCCTTGATCATCATAGTCAAAAATTATTCCTGGCTTAGATTCATCGCTTTCCGCCACTTTACCTTTTGAGATTTCGATTAGCAACACATCGACTTCTTTATTATAGATCAGTTTCATAGTTCCAATATTTTTTAATTTTGCTAGTCCTAAAAAACGGTATTACTATTTTCGGTTGAAGTACCGAGTTGACAAAGACCCGAATTAGATAATCCCCAGTTGAATCTTTATTAATAATTGACTGATAAACCAACTTTTCTTTACCGGAAGAATCCATTACAACTTGTTGAGGAGCTCTAAGAACTTGAATCACTTCAGACACTTCAATATCCCAAAATTGAATCTGCTCTTTTGCATGATTTGAAAACTCAAATTTCTCCACCTCCCAAAATACAATATTTTTAAAGATGATATTCTTAAGTCTTGACAATACGAGAATGGCGCCCTTTTATCCTTGAAGGGTAATGTGGCTTGCATTTCCTTGATTTTTTGTGTTTTCACAATCGACTTTTGAATGTTCTTTCTAATTTCCAACCCATGAACCAACAACTCGCCCAAATCGCCTTACTCGTCAAAGACTATGATGAAGCAATTCATTATTATACAGAGATATTGAGCTTTGAACTTCTAGAAGACACTAAAATATCTGAAACCAAACGATGGGTTCGCATCTCGCCTCCCGGTTCAGCATGTCATTTACTACTGGCCAAAGCTGCCGATGAATCCCAAATCTCCCAGATCGGTCATCAGGCTGGAGGTCGGGTTTTTCTATTTCTGTACACCGATGACTTTTGGCGAGATTATAAAAACTACACTTCCAAAGGAGTAGAATTTATCCGCGAACCAGCAACCGAAGATTATGGAATCGTCTCAGTCTTCAAGGATTTGTATGGAAATCTGTGGGATTTAATCGAGCGGAAATGATTCTTCTAAACTTTTGGCTTCAAATTGAGTAAATTACTGAGCTAATCGAAAAAACAGATGAAAGTACTGCTAGACATTCAAGACAACAAGGCGATGAAGCTATTAAAAGCTTTGGAAGCTCTTCCCTACGTTAAAACCAAGCAACTAACTGGCGAAAAGGCAGAACTTCTATCCGAAATAAAGGAGGCTGTAGAGGAACTGAAACTCGTTTTGGAAGGAAAAAAAGAAGCACGAGATGCTGAGCAATTTTTAAATGAGCTTTAAGGTTAAAACCATTTCAGTTTTTGAAAAGCAATTCAAACGACTGGTAAAAAAATATCCAAGTTTGAAATCAGAACTTTTTGAACTTATCCAGCTCTTAAAAAATAGTCCTACGCAAGGCTCTCCAATTGGCAAGAATTGCTTTAAAATTAGAATCCCTATAAAGTCAAAAGGCAAAGGCAAATCAGGAGGTGCAAGGATTATTTCAAATTTGGTTTATACAGCCGAAACAGTTTATCTTCTCTCGATTTACGACAAATCAGAAAAGGCTAGTCTTTCAAATAGTGAGCTAATTGAATTATTAAGAGATCTCCAATAAATTGAATTCAGAACCCCAACCCAACAACCCACTCCACGGCATTCGGCTGGACCATATACTTCAGCATTTGGTGGAATTCTATAGCTGGCAGGAACTTGGCGAGCGAATCACGATCCGATGTTTTCGCATGATCCTTCGATCAAATCGAGTTTAACTTTTTTGAGGAAAACCCCTTGGGCTCGCGAGCGCGTGGAAAGCTTGTATTTAAAAGCGTTGAGAGACGCAAAGACAAAGTAGGACACTTGGTTTCTCGCAGCGACGCGACGACGCAGCAAGAGAAGATATCGGAGTTTTTGGCTTACTTCAACCAGATTTGGAATCTGCTTTGCGCGCCTCCGCGAAAATTTAGCGGACTTTGCGGTTAAAAAAACAAGGACTTCGGAGTTCAAAACCAAGACCTTCAAGGTTAAAAAAAAACAAAGGTCATTCAAATTTGGAATCTGCTTTGGGCTCCTTCGTGAATCCTTTGCGATCTTTTAGATTAAAAAATTGCGGAAAAAAAGCTGTCAGTTTCCTGACAGCCTTTTACGAAAATTAATTCAATTTCTATTTCAAAAGAATCTGATACCCTAGCTGAACCGCCCAAAAATCTCCTTTGAGTTGATGTCTGGAATTGGAAAGATTTCCTTCCAGAGGGAAATTGTTGAATTCTTGAACGATCAAGGGTTCTCCGATTCCGATTCCATATTGGAACCTAGCCGAAAACTTGGAATATTCCGATACCGAAAAGGTCAATCCTGCCTCAGGCCGAATTACTACTGAGATCTTATTCGTCCGCTCCTGTGCAGTATAGGGCGTTTGCTCCAAGGGAGCAATACTCCAATTCCCGTTGGCAACTAGCTCTCTTTTCCCAACAATTCGGAAGTTAGTCTCATTCAATTCCCGACTAGCTCCGGTGTTCCATTGTAGACTGGGACCTATGCTCAGAAATCCTCCAAATTTTGATTCTCCAAATGCCAAGTTATAAATCAATTTCGATGTGAAGCCTAGATTGAAAATTGGTTTGATTCCCGCCGAATAGCTTGAATAATTGGAATTGGACCGAATGGTATTAGTCATCCGATGAATTGAAACATCCAGTCCCCAAGTAATCGGGTTTTGAATGTTTTGTTGAAATTCCAGACCAATAGCATACGAACCCGTCGATTCAGAAATGATAATTGGTGCATTGGCATCATCTGACCAAGTATAGCTGGGTACCCCAAAATTGATCCCCACTGAACGCTGACCGAAAGAAATATTCGAGATCAGGATGAAAACAAGTGAAAGAAAATATCTCATGACTTTTTAATTTTTCTTAATTCAAAAGAATCTGGATATCCTGACAATGCATGAACCCCAATACAGCTCCAAAACACCAGCAATGGGAGGACAATTCCTCCGACTTTTCTCATTTCATTTTTGATAAAAGTTTTGTTTTAAAAGTTTAATCCAAATCACAAAAAAAAAATGAACTATACAATAGCTTAATTAATTTTTAGGGCAATTTTTTTTCCATCCTTGATTGCCAGTGGATTACTGTCAATCTTATGGATTTTGGTTGGATTTTCAAGCCTTTGCCGTTTTTATTCCGAATTTTACACCATGCCCAAAGGAAAGCTTTTCTTAATCCCCAATGTCTTGGCGGAAAATACAGCCCAGTCCATCATCAGCCCGCAGATCAAGGAAGTGATTTTACATACCAAAGTCTATTTGGTGGAGAACCTTCGGACTGCACGTCGCTACATCAGCAGCTTGAAACTTGGGGTGAATATCGAAGAACTCCACATGGAGATTCTTGACAAGGATACTGCTCCTGAGACTATCAATCGACTGATGCAACCTTTGCTCAACGGAGCAGACATGGGTATCATTTCCGAGGCTGGCTGTCCGGGAATAGCCGATCCGGGTGCATTGGCAGTGGCTCACGCACATGTAAAGGGCATTCAAGTGGTGCCGCTTTCTGGGCCAAGTTCCATGTTTATGGCGCTGATGGCTTCGGGTTTTTCAGGACAGTCTTTTGCCTTTCACGGGTATTTACCCATTGACAAAAAAGAAAAAACCATCGCTTTGCGCAAGCTGGAAACAGAGTCGACACGAGAAAAACGAGCACAGATTTTTATGGAAACGCCATTCCGCAACAATCAACTTTTAGAAGATATCCTGAGCACTTTGGCTCCGCAAACCAAACTTTGCATCGCAAAAAACCTTACTGCTTCGGACGAACTGGTCCTCACCAAAACAGTCGAGGAATGGAAGAAATTACCGATCGACCTGCATAAGATTCCCACTGTTTTTATCATTCAAAGCTTCTAAGCCATGTTCACCATAGACGCCCATCTCGATCTAAGTATGAATGCGCTGGAGTGGAATCGGGATTTGACCCGTTCTACTTCTGAAATCAATTCCCGAGAACAAGGCATGCATGACAAACCTGATCGCGGTAATGCCTTGGTTTCGCTACCCGCACTACGAAAAGGAAATATCGGTTTGGTTGTAGCCACTCAAATCGCCCGCTTTGTAGCTCCGGAGAATCCACTTCCCGGCTGGAATTCTCCTGCTCAGGCTTGGGCTCAAACTCAAGGACAATTGGCATGGTACCAAGCCATGGTCGAGCAAGGTGAGATGCGCCAGATTCGGAATTGGACAGAATTGGAAGCACATCTGGCAGAGTGGAATGCTGGTGGGGATTTAGAAAAAACGCCCATCGGATTTATCCTTTCACTGGAAGGTGCCGATTCCATCTTGAATTTGGATTATTTGGAGAAAGCCTACGAAAACGGTCTCCGAGCTTTGGGTCCGGCGCATTACGGACCGGGACGATATGCCTTTGGGACAGATGCCTCAGCACCCTTGAGTCCCGATGGGAAAGCGCTAATCCGAAAAATGGATGAGCTCGGAATCATCCTCGATACTACGCATCTGTGCGATTTGGCTTTTTGGGATGCTTTGGAGATTTATAATGGTCCAGTTTGGGCGAGTCATAACAATTGTCGGGCATTGGTGGATCACAATCGCCAGTTTTCGGACGACATGATCAAAGCATTGATTGACCGGGGAGCTGTGATTGGATCGGCTATGGATGCTTGGATGCTGAGTCCAAATTGGGAGCGGGGAAAATCAACTCCAAAAGAACGTAATGTGAGCCTAGCGACCGTGATCGATCACATGGATCACATCTGCCAGATCGCAGGCAATGCCAATCACATCGGCATCGGATCAGATTTGGATGGCGCTTTCGGCAAAGAACAGTCTCCACATGATTTGGAATCGATCGCCGATTTGCAAAAAATCCCTACGATTCTCGCCAAACGTGGCTACAGCGAGCAGGATATTCAAAAAGTGATGCATGGGAATTGGTTAGGCTTCTTTGAAAGAGCTTGGACTTAATTCCAAATCGTAAGTGATTTTCCTGTTTTCCCAAAAAAAATTTGGCTCCTGGTAATAAAAATTGAATTATTCCATTGCCTTTTTTGGGAAAACAAATTGAAATCAATTATTTGCAGCACTTTAATCCCCAACTCATGTCTATGAAGCTCAGAATTTTACCCGCCTTACTATTCCTTTTATCTATTTCAATTCAACTTCAAGCTCAAAAACTTCAAATTTCCGCAAATCACACTGATGCAAAGTTTATTTTGCTGAATGATTATGATGATTCTGATAAGCAAGAATTGGGCACCGGATCAATCGAATATAAGTTAGAGAAAGACTCAAAAAATCGAATTAAAGTCACCAAACCCGGATATGAACCCGTCATCAAAGAATATAACCGGGATTTAAAGTGGGACAAAGACCAAAGCGTTTCACTTGATAGTCGAAGAGTTGAGATTTCAGCGGAGCCTTATGACGCAGAGATTTTTGTGGATGGGCGAGCCATAGGAAAAAAAGCAATCTATCTGATTATCCAGAAAGATCGATTTCACACGGTAGAGGTAAAAAAATCGGGTTTCGCTAAAAGTGAAAAAACCTATTACAATTCTCCTGAAAAAGAAACCCCTCCTCTGAAGGATTTTTTCCAACTCAAAGATCGTGAAGTTCGATTGGAAGTATCACCTGCAGATGGAGTGGTGACTAGTAATGGAATCACTGTTGGCAAAGGAAATCAAGATATCAAGATCCCGTTTGGGGATTGTGTGACTGTGACGGTAAATAAAGAGGGCTTTGTAGAATACACCAAAGTCTTCTGTAACAAAGAGGCAGACCAAGAACCGCCGGTTCGGGAAGTAGCCAAATTGGAAGATCGTCTAGTCAAAATCACTACGAATCCAAATGACGCGGTCATTGAAATCGGAGGAAAGCGTGTTGGCACAGGAAGCTATGATCTCAAAGTCTCCAAAAATGCCTGCGTGGAAGTTCGAATTTCAAAAGATGGTTTTGTCCGCTACGCCAAAAACTATTGCAATCAAAGCAATATGCAGGATCCTCCTACCGCAGACTTTGTAGAAATGACAGTGGATGAAGCCTATACTTCATCCGTATCTTCAGATTTGGCCAATGTTCGAATTACTGTACCAGTTAACAGCATTCATACATCTGAGGAATCTTGGCGAATTTTGAGCTCTATCGTCACCAGATATTTTGATATTTTGGAGACCGTTGATTTCAATACCGGCTACTTGACTACCTCTTGGCAGGTTCAAAACTTCCAATCCAGCGTAATACGGACAAGAGTGATTGTAAGTAGTGGCGGGAATTCCGACCAACTCGCTTATGCTATTAAGCTAATCAGTCAAGAAGCTTACTTAGATGGACAAAATCAGGTGACTGTAAAAGACGATGAGAAATTTTCTGATTGGGCAAGAATCCTAAAAAAATATGAAGGCCTGATTCAAGAAGTGCAGGCTAGACTCCAGCAATAAACGATTCAACCTAAAACCAAACCTCAGTCAGAAATGGCTGAGGTTTTTTATTTTAGGAGTAATAGAAGGAGAAATATAGATTTGGATATCCGCAATGAAGCCAGTAACCTTATTTTTTCGCTTATTAAGACCGAAGCCGGGAGATCGAATCGCCCAATTATTAATTATGCTCCAATTATATTCTTGCCTCTTCTGCCTACTGGCAAAGTAGCGGATAATCAAAATATAGAATTATCAAAAACCTTATTCATTCAGGTAAGGGACATAAAGTTGAATTCAAAAAAGGATTATATTAAGGATTAACTTTTTCCAATCAAACCCAAAAACTATGAAACCTATTGTACAGATCTCATTGGATCTTACAAACATTGACGAAGCGCTTGAAACAGCTGCTTTGGCAATAAGAGCCGGTGTGGATTGGCTAGAAGCCGGGACTCCTTTGATTTTAGCCGAAGGGCTCCACGGAGT
>JBBQDY010000140.1:0-7741 GCA_038320155.1 Cytophagales bacterium | reverse complement strand
GGGTTGGTGGAATTCCAAGGAAAGCTATTCAGATTGTTTGATTTTGTAGAGGGAAACACCCTTCAGCAAATCAGCGAACCCAATCAAGCTAAAAAGGCTGCAAAAGCCTATGCCATGTTTTCTCGATGGGCAGATTCCTTTCCTTTGAATCAGTTTGAAGAGACCATTCCAGACTTTCACAGATTGGATCTTCGATTTCAAAGACTGGAAGCGGTGGGCAGATCAATTAAAAATCTTAATTCTGAAGAAAGACAAATTTTGGATTTTTATCTGAGTCAAAAATTTTTGGTCCAAGAATACCTTCGGATTACTTCTGAAATTCCCCAGCGCCTAACTCATAATGACACCAAAATCAACAACCTAATTTTTTCACCAGACCTTTCAAAAGTGGCCGCTGTTATCGATCTGGATACGATTATGCCGGGCTATTTACTTTATGACTTTGGAGATTTGGTGCGAACTGTGGCCAGTGCGGAAGAGGAAATCAGTCAGGATTGGGAAAGTCAACAGTTTCTACTACCAATTTTTGAACAGTTGCTTTCTGGTTATTGGGAAGGAACAAGGGATTGGATGGATGAAAAAGAAGCTAAATCGCTCCTGATCGGTGGCGAAGTGATGACGTGCTTGATGGGTGTTCGGTTTTTTACAGATCACCTTGAAGGCAACGTGTATTATCAAGTTGCTTATCCGGAGCAAAATTTTCATCGCGCCAAAAATCAAATGATTTTGCTCCAAAGTCTTCAGGCAAATCGAGCACATATAAAAAACGCATTTGCACAAATCACCGGGATTCGGACTGATTCCTGACAATTCAGGACATTTATATTGCCTATTGTCCAGACTGGGTTTAATTTGCCAGTTCTCCTAAAATAAATCGCCTTGGCTGGTTTTTTTGATACCAAAATAGAATTTTTGAAAGGCGTAGGTCCGCAAAAAGCGGCACTGATCAATAAGGAGTTGAACATCTTCACTTATGGCGAACTTCTGCAGCATTATCCTTTTCGCTACGAGGACCGGACGAAATTTTTCAAAATAAGAGAGCTTTCAGCGGAGCTGGAAAACGTACAAATCATCGCCAAAATCCGAAAAGTTGAGCTTGTCTCTATGGGCAATAAAAACCGATTGGTTGCGCATGTAGCAGATGAAACTGGTGAGATGGAGCTGACTTGGTTTAAAGGAATTCAGTGGGTGCAGAAGAAATTGCCAATCGGTGGAGTTTTCATTTTTTTAGGAAAACCTGCTCTTTTCGGAAGGAATTGGAGTATTGCACATCCAGAAATGGATCCTGTAACTGTTACAAATGAGCAGCGAAATAATTTTCAGCCAGTCTACTCCACCACAGAAAAGCTGCGGAATAAATTTTTGGATTCCCGTGGTATTTCTAAGATCATGGAAGGACTGGTGCAAGGAAGTTTGCCTCATATCCAAGAGACCATTCCTGATGCCGTCCGAGAACAATATCAATTGATTGATCGGCAAGAAGCGATCAATCAAATCCATTTTCCTTCGGAACCTAACCTACTCCAGCGAGCTCGAAAACGATTGAAGTTTGAAGAATTTTTTTACCTACAGCTTCGCCTTCTCAAGATGAAAGTCACACGTACTGAAAAGTACAAGGGACAAGTCTTAGGGAAGACGGAATTGCTAACTGAATTTTATAATAACCACATCCCATTCGAACTTACAGGTGCGCAAAAGCGGGTGATTCGAGAATCCTTTCAGGATTTGAAGTCTGGGAAGCAAATGAATCGCCTAATCCAAGGTGATGTGGGAAGTGGCAAGACGATGGTAGCTTTTATTTGTGCCTTAATTGCAATCAGCTCGGGAGCACAGACTTGCTTGATGGCGCCTACTGAGATTTTGGCAAATCAGCATTACGAGGGATTGAAAGAGTTTGCCGATATGATGGGGATCAAGATAGCCTTGCTGACAGGTTCATCGAAAAAGGCCCAACGAAGAGTGATTCATGAGGAGTTGCTTTCGGGAGAACTCAAAATCCTGATCGGAACGCACGCACTTTTGGAGGATATTGTCCAGTTTCAAAACTTAGGATTAGCGATTGTAGATGAGCAGCATCGATTTGGCGTGGCGCAGCGTGCGAAGCTTTGGGCGAAAAACGAAGAATTTATTCCGCATGTTTTGGTCATGACAGCTACGCCGATACCACGAACCTTGGCGATGACTCTTTATGGCGATCTGGATGTTTCGGTTATTGATGAGATGCCCGCTGGGCGAAAACCTATTCAGACAGTGCATCGCTTTGATAAGGATCGCCTGAAAGTCTTTGGATTTATCAATGAAGAAGTCAAAAAAGGGCGGCAGGTTTACATTGTTTATCCATTGATCGAAGAGTCCAAAAAACTGGATTTGAAGAATGTGATGGATGGATTTGAAAGCATAAGCAGAGCTTTTCCAAATTATCCAATCAGCATCGTTAATGGGGATATGAAAGCTGATGCCAAAGACTACGAAATGAAGCGGTTTGTCAAAGGCGAAACCAAAATCATGGTGGCGACCACGGTAATAGAGGTTGGGGTAAATGTGCCAAATGCTTCCGTGATGATAATAGAAAATGCAGAGCGCTTTGGGCTTTCGCAGCTGCATCAGCTTCGGGGAAGAGTGGGACGGGGTGCGGAGCAAAGCTATTGTGTGCTGATGAGCAAATACGAATTGTCAAAAGATTCGAGAGTTCGGCTGGATACCATGGTTCGCACCAATGACGGATTTGAGATCGCGGATGTGGATTTGAGATTGCGGGGTCCAGGGGATCTGATGGGAACGCAGCAAAGCGGAATTACTGATTTGCTGATTGCTGATTTGAGCAAAGATGCACCGATCTTGACTTTAGCTCGAGATGCTGCTCAGCAAATATTGGCAAATGATCCGACGTTGAATCTTCCTGAGAACGCTCCGATTCTAAGACAGATACGTCAGCAAAAGAAGCATGCGGTAAATTGGAGTAGGATCAGTTAAGACCTAAATCTTTTAACTAATTAGATTTTCTACGAAAAATCTGAGCAATCCTCCTAAAAATCTGTTTTTCCTTTTCCCAGAAAAACCGGAACTGCCCAAAGATAAACCCATAGATCAGCAGGAATATTTGGTAGAGCGGAAGGACTAGAAGCAAGTAAAGAAGCGTGTTAATAAAACCACCTTTTTCCACGCCAAAAAAATCGAGAATAGGATTCTTGATAAATAGAATGGTGAAACCTGTGCAGGCAAAAACCACCAAGACCATCACCACCTGAAAAAGGCTCTCCAATTTCCACTTGGTTTGTAATCGCTGAAGAAATCCCTTTTTCGTGCTTTGTTTTTCCATCTGATAAAAGTAATACGAATCCTCCTGAATAAAAGAACCGGACAAAAACCCGGCTCTTCATTTATTCCAATCTATCCGAGTGTATTAATAACCAAATCTTCCTCGAAAGCTTACAGGGCTCGCATTCTCTAATTCTCCCAACTGAAAACCCCCTCATTCAAACTCTGGAGCGCCTCTTTCTTATACCTTGAATCGATCAATACAGAAACGTTATGACGACTTCCTCCATAAGAAACCATCCGAATAGGGTAAAGAATCAACGAATCCATTACAGCTTTTAGAACTCCCTTGGTCTCCGAAACCATATTCCCGACAATGCAGATTATAGTCTGATTCTGGTCTACTTCTACTGATCCAAACTGATTAAGCTCTTCAAGAATTTGAGTTAAATGACTCAAATCATCGATGGTCACAGATACAGCTATTTCCGAAGTGGTGATCATATCGATTGGAGTTTTATACTTCTCGAAGATCTCAAATACCTTTCTCAGGAAACCATAGGCAAGGAGCATTCTACTTGATTTGATTTTTATAGCAGTGATTCCGTCTTTGGCAGCGATCGCCTTTACCCCAACTGTTTCTACCTTTTCTTTGATCAAAGTTCCCAAAGCTTCAGGTTGCATGGTATTGAGCAACTTCACAGGTACATTAAACTGTTGCGCTGGCCAGATGGATGCAGGGTGAAGGATCTTAGCGCCGAAATATGCCAACTCGGCAGCTTCATCAAAAGACATCTCAGCAATTGGTCGCGTTCGGTCTACCACTCGAGGATCATTATTATGCATCCCGTCGATATCAGTCCAGATCTCACAGGCTGAAGCCTGGATCGCTGCTGCAATAAGGGAAGCCGTATAATCGGATCCCCCTCGCTTGAGATTATCGACTTCGTTTCGATGATTCTTACAGATGTAACCTTGGGTGACGAAGATTTTTCCGTCAGGATTTTGAGCCAAAATAGCTTTAAGTTTCTCAGAGATTTTCCCAAGCTCCGGCTCAGAATTCTCATCGATACTCATAAAATCCAAAGCGACTAAAAACACGGAAGGGATCTTCAATTCTTCCAAAAGTGTTTGAAATAACTTTGTAGAGAGCAATTCACCTTGTGCGAGGATATCTCTATTAATCGCCTCGTTGAAAGAGATTTTCAGAAGAATATTCAAGAATTCGAAGTGCTCTTGAATAATTGCGGCAGCTTTTTCTCTTGCCGAATCTGTTTTTAGCAGCTCAGGAAAAAAGCTCAAATAATGTGCATTCAATTCATCGATTCTAGATTTTGCAAGCATACGATCCGCAGCAGCTAATGCTTCTCCAATCCCAACAAGCGCGTTGGTTGTGCCCGAAAGGGCAGAAAGCACGACGATTTTTGGCTCTTCCCCCCGAGTGATCAAGTCTTTCACCTGATGCATACGTTCCGGGCGTCCCACTGAGGTTCCGCCGAATTTCATTATTTTCATACTATAGGTTTTTGAGCGTGGTATTTTTTTTAATTCGGTTCAACCGCAAAGAACACGGAGGAGTAGCAAAGAAGCGCTAAGAAGAAAAGATTTTTCAAGTAATCAGAAAGGAACAATTTATCTACTGGATTTAATCTTTCCCTTATTCCAATCAGCGCCAACTTTTTCTCTCCATTTTAAAGGCTGCGATTTGTAATTATTTTTTCTTAAAACCCCAGCATTTTAATGGCAGTGATGGCAGCTTCGTCGCCTTTGTTGCCATGCTTTCCTCCCGCCCGATCCAATGCTTGCTGTTGGGTATTTGGAGTCAAAACCCCAAAAATCACAGGCTTGTTGTATTTCAGACTGACATTCGTAATACCATGAGCCACCGCATCGCAAATGAAATCGAAATGCTTGGTTTCACCTTGAATCACACAACCTAAGCAAATTACAGCATCGATAGATTCTTCCTGCGAAAGCCATTGGGCAGCTAGAGAGAGTTCAAATGATCCTGGAACGTTCTTTCGAATGATGTTTTTTTTCTTTGCTCCGTGCTGAATCAAAGTTTGATAAGCACCTGAAAATAAAGCTTCAGTGATCTCCTCGTTCCATTCGGAAACGATGATTCCAAAAGTTTTACCGCTGATGTCTTGTATGTTTTTAGAAGAATGTTCGCTGAGACTTTTTAATGAAGTAGCCATAAGTGGAATAATTTTAGAGATTTTTAAATTTGCATTACTAAGATATTAGTATCATGTATCAAGTATAGAGTATCAAGTATAGAGTATCAAGTATAGAGGATCAAGTATCGAGTATCAAGAATGGAAAAGTCAAGAAGTTAGAACCAAGAAATCAGGATAAAGGATTGAGCAATTAGATTTAAGAAAGGTAAATGCTAAAAGCATGAGTTGAGAGAAGTTTTTGCTGTAAACAAAAAAAGAGTAAGACCTCAAGGCCTTACTCTTCTAGAATGCATTGCAATTAAAGCATTACTGAGCGGCAAGGCCTTCTAAGCGAGCTTTGTGTTTTCGTGCAGCAGCAAATTCGAATGATTCGAAATACTCTTCTTCAATAGTATTGTATGTAGCAATTGCCTCTTGAATCTTACCTGATTCTTCGTAAGCGACAGCAAGTTTGCTTAAGTACTTCGGAGTGAAGTATTTGTTCTCGTTGGTGTCAGCGGCTTTTTTGTAGTTGGTGATCGCCTTATCTACATTGCCCAATTCCATATTGGCATCACCAGTAAGAGAATAAGCTTTCGCCTGAACCAAATAATCGTCAGCTGAGAATTTCTCCAAATAAGTTAACGCTTCGGCATACTTGCGCTCAGAAAGGTAGATTGATCCAACATAGAAGTTTGCCAAGTTTGCAGCATCTGTGCGAGGATAATCCTCGATGATTGAAAGAAAGCCAGGATTAATTCCGTCACCATCCAATGCCAACTGAATGCTATCCTGCTCAAAGAAATAAACCGCCTGGAACATTTCTTTCTGTGCATCCACATTCTGATTTTGGTTATTGATCTGGAAGAATAAAATTCCACCAATCAATACTACAGCTGCGACTAATACGCCAGCTAATATTTTACTATTCTGCTTTAAAAAAGCCTCTCCCTTTTCTAATCTTGAAGCGATTACTTCCGGGTTTTCTAATAGATCTGATTGATCCTTTGCTTTTTTAGATTGTTTCGTTGCCATGTTACTCGATTTTCAGCCGCAAATATACGTTTTTTATAATTTAACCAAAGCTAAATGCAAAAGCCATGAATTTGAATCTCAATTCATGGCTTAAGGGGTTGATTAGTATCAAATTACTCCATTACAAAAGGATAGTCTTCTTGGACATATACGTCTTTGAAGGCATCCATTCCATCAGGCCAGGGAGATTCTTCGGCAAATTTCACCGCATCATTTACCTGCTTCTTTACTTTACTTATAATAGCTTCAATTTCTTCTTCTGTCAAAATCTTGTTTTCCTTGATCGTTCCCAGGACTTGCTCGATCGGGTCACGCTGCTTGTATTCTTCGACCTCTTCTTTGGTTCGGTATTTCTGAGGATCAGACATGGAGTGACCTTTGTAGCGGTAAGTTCTCATTTCCAGAAGTGTTGGTCCGTCGCCTCTACGAGCGCGATCTGCGGCTTCAGCCACTGCTTCGTGCACAGCTTCGACATTCATTCCGTCTACTGTGAATGATGGCATATCGTAAGATTCTCCAAGTGTGGAAAGGTCATCTACGTTAGAAGAACGCTTTACTGATGTTCCCATAGCATAACCGTTATTTTCGATCACGAAGATTACTGGGGTTTTGTATATCATGGCCAGATTCAGCGCTTCGTGAAAAGCTCCCTGACGCACGGCTCCGTCACCCATATAGCACATTGCAAGATTTTTGGTGCCTTTATATTTTTCCGCAAAGCCAATACCTAGGCCCATCGGAATCTGAGCACCTACGATGCCGTGACCTCCCATGAAATTACGTTCCTTGTCAAATATGTGCATCGAGCCGCCTTTTCCTTTGGTAGTTCCGGTTACTTTTCCAAAAAGTTCTGCCATCACAGCTCCCGGATCAGTGCCCAGTCCAAGAGGATGCGCATGGCATCTGTAAGCAGTGATCCATTTGTCATCTTTCTCCAAAGCGGAAATTGCGCCCGAAGCACACGCTTCCTGACCTATGTATAAATGACAGAATCCTCTGATTTTTTGCTGCCCATAAAGCTGTCCCGCTTTTTCCTCGAATCTCCTCATCAGGAGCATGCTTTCGTACCAGTAAGAATAAGTTTCTTTCGAATAGTTAACCTTAGACTTGGTCGCTGCAGTTTTCTTTGCCATATCTTAAAATCAAAATGTGCTATTTTTAGATTTCAAATATAAGCAACCATCCCTAAAAATCAGGCTACCGCCAAAATAATTACCCCAACTCATGTATCTGAAGTCGCTTGATCTTACTCAATTCAAAAACCATGAAAAGCGTCATTTTGATTTCAA
>JBBQDY010000139.1:0-7815 GCA_038320155.1 Cytophagales bacterium | reverse complement strand
CGGTGCATTTTAAACTCTAGGGTACAAATGGAATGAGAAATCTGCTCGACATAATCCGATTCTCCATGAGTCCAGTCGTACATCGGATAGATGCACCAGTCTGTGCCGGTTCTGTGATGTGCTCTTTTCACTACCCGGTATAATATTGGGTCACGCATTAGCATGTTAGGGGAAGCCATATCGATTTTGGCACGAAGCACATAGCTCCCTTGCTCAAATTCCCCGTCCTTCATTCGTTGGAATAAATCCAGATTTTCTCCAACTGATAAATCGCGAAAGGGGCTAGCAACTCCAGGAGAGCTCGGCGTTCCTTTTTGTTCAGCCATTGCTTCTGCAGATTGCCCATCTACGTAGGCTTTACCTTCTTTAATCAGTTTAATCGCCCAATCGTAAAGCTGCTGGAAATAGTCAGAGGAATAGCACTCGATAGCCCAATTAAAGCCCAACCACTGAATATCATTCTTGATCGCATCCACATATTCCTGCTCTTCTTTGGCAGGATTGGTATCATCAAATCGAAGATTGACGGGAGCGTTATGCTTTTCCCCCAAGCCAAAATTCAGACAAATCGAAGCGGCATGACCAATATGTAAATAGCCATTAGGCTCTGGAGGAAAGCGAAAACGAAGCTTATCCGGCGAAAGACCTGAGGCCAAATCGTCGGCTATTATTTGTTCTATAAAATTGAGTGAGGAGTTTTCTTCTGTCATGGATGAAAATTGAAACTCAAAACTACTTCAAATGGATAGAAATGCAAAGCTGGGATAGGGGAGAATGGGATTGGAAGATTACAGATTAAGAGAATGGAGAATAAGAGATTGGGGATTAGTGAATCTGGGAGTGTGTATGACTGGGATTGAGCCGCAATTAAGACCAATTTTAGTCCGGAGGGCATGGCCTTTGTAATGCTAGCCTTTAAAAGAAAACATATGGCCCTCTTAGGTAAGCTGGTAAAAGCTGGAATAGACCTGTCTGCAAAACTTCAATCAGGAGAAGATGACCCACAAGAATCACAAAAAAATCAGCTTAAAGAACTTTTAAGCCAAGCTAAAAATACGGCCTTTGGAAAATATTATGGTTTTGAAAAAATCTTAGAATCTCCTGATCTGATTTCAGCTTTCAGAAAAGAGGTTCCGATTTTCAATTACGAGCAGATGCATGAAAAATGGTGGGCCAGGCAGGAGCGTTTGGAAGATATCACTTGGCCGGGAAAACCGGATTTCTTTGCCCGAAGTAGCGGTACCACCGGCAAAGGCAGTAAGCGAATTCCAATTACGAATGAGTTTATGACTTCCATGCGGTCAGTGGGTACATCGATGATCAATTCACTTCATAAGTTCGACTTCCCTGAAACGCTTTTTGAATCTGAGGTACTGATGTTGAGCAGTTCTGCCAAACTGGACAAAAACGAACAAGGTTTTGAAGAGGGGGAAATCTCAGGAATCAACGTGAGCAATTTCCCCAATTGGTACGAAATATTCTACAGGCCGGGAAAGGAAATTGCAGCCATCAGCGACTGGGATGCACGTGTTGATGCCATCGCAGAGCAGGCTCCACAATGGAATATTGGTGCCATAGCCGGGATTCCTTCCTGGGTGCTGCTGATGCTTCAACGAATAATAGCCAAACATCAACTCAAGAATATTCATGAAATCTGGCCAAACTTTCAGGTTTTTGCTTCTGGTGGGGTAGCTTTTGAAACTTACCGTAAAGATTTTGAAGCAATTTGCAGTAAACCTATTACGATTTTAAATACTTACTTGGCTTCAGAAGGCTTTATAGCATACACTGGCACACCAGGCACGATGGCGATGAAATTGGCCTTGAATCATGGCTATTTTTTCGAGTTCATTCCATTTGATGAGCGAGGGATGGACGAAGCTGGAGAATTACGAAGTGACCCGCTGGTAATGGGAATAGATGAGGTACAATTAGGAGCCGAATACGTACTAGTGTTGAGCTCATGCGCAGGCGCTTGGCGCTATGCTATTGGCGATGTGATTCGATTTAAAAGCCTGAACCCACCGCAGATTAAAATTACAGGACGTACCAAATTCTTTCTCAACGTGGTTGGTTCTCAGCTTTCTGAAGAGAAGATGGATGCGGCTATTTTAGAATTGGCCGAAACTTATAATACTAACATCAATGAATACATGGTGGCGGCTGTAAAGAATGAGGATGGAGATTATATTCATCAGTGGGTGCTTGTCTCGGAGGTGAAGTCAGATAGTTTAGCTGGAAAACTCGACGAGCTACTGAAGTCCGCAAATAAGAATTACCAAGTTGCTCGGTCACAAGCACTCAAAGGAATTTCTGTAAAAGTCATCTCTAAAGAAACCTATACCGCCTATTTAGGCCATACTAACAAGAAAGGAGGCCAAACCAAGACACCTAAAGTCATGAAAGCTGAAAAAATGGAGACACTCTTGGAGTTTATAAAATGACCTTAGGCGTTATTGGTATGCGCGCTTCCGGGCAAAGCTCCACTCCACTGACAGACATGTAATACTTCTTAATCTGATCCTGATATTTTAGAGAGATAAGCTCGTTTTCAAGCAGATATTTTTTGGCGGCTATAATTTCCTGTTTAAAGCCATGCCTGATTGCAATGCTATCTGCTTCATGTTCACGATCGCGTTTGTATTGATCCGACAAGGAATATCGAATCCCATAGGCAATCATTCCCATATTTGAATGATTCTCATAATCAACAATATGTCCCAATTCATGAGCAAACCATCCTCTCAATACGTCCTCAGGTAAATCTGCTACGCTTAGCTCTCCAGAGTCATAGATTTTTTCTGCCACATTCAATCTATACTTTCGACTTTTGCTAAAAATTTCGCTGAGGTCAAACACTGGTCTGGCTTGCATTGTCGAAGCCTTCAAACGCTTTTGTACAACTTCAAATCCATACTCATGCAGGGACTTATATTGTTGCCATACATCAAGGAAAGCTTTAATGATTTTATCATTCATTCCAGTAGAAAAGGTGGGTGGTTTTGTCTGTTCTGAAGAGGAGTGAACTTGATCTGATTTAAAGGTAAGCACTACTAAAATTGTGAGTAAAAATGCCCCTGTGTATACTCTTTTTTTGTGTTGCATTGGGGGTAAAAGTGCAAAGAGCATACCAGCAGTCAATAAATTTGAATCAAGTGATCTATTCGATGACGGTTAATTCCATTTGAGTTGATTAATTCACTTTAAAACCCTCATGCTTTTCGCTTTCCCCAGAGTTTTCAATTTCACATTGATTTTTAAGGATCAATAATCTTGCGATGGAAGTTCATAGAAAAAAATAATCCACAACAGGCAAAAATATTTCAAACCGAAGTCGAGAATATTTAAGCATGCTATGGATTATAAATTATACCTAGTCTTTCCTGAAACCAGATCGACTATCCAGAAAGAAAATTAGCCTCAATTCAATTCTTTACCTATTTCAATACAATTTGAAATGGCAATTGTGTGTTTAGATTTTTCAAATCACTTGAAATCAACTGATTTAGTTTGGCTAGATGTCCTTCCAATTCCTTTGATAGCTCCTGAAAAACAACATAAGCAGCATCTGTTGGACGAGCCTGCCCAGTCTCCACACTTCGCTGAAGTGATGCCAATCGATTATTGAGCTTAATTGGGAAATTCAATGGATCCTGCGGACTTTGATTCTGCACTTGATACAAATCCTTTTCAATCGCAGACATTTTTTCCAATACTGTGGAGAGATCAGTGGATAGTTTACTGTTTTCTTCCAGCTTCATTTTTTCAGCCTGTGCTCGTATGGATCGAATTTCAATCACCGCATTGTTAGCTTCAGAGACTTTGTCTCGAATCTGAATTGCCAAGTCAAATTGCTTTTGAAGATCTTCCGCTGTTACTCCCTCAAGATTTGGATCCATTACGACCTGGAAAGAACTAGTTTTTTCCATTCCGGCAATTTTCAATCGAACTTGATAATCACCCAAAGGAGCCATAGGTCCACGCTGAGGCCTTCCAGACCAAATGATCATTCCATCAAAAACTGTGGCTCCAGGATAGCGCATATCCCAAGTGAAGGTGTTTAATCCTGCATTGACAGCTGGAATTCCGTTTCCTTTTTCACCTTTCTTCCCGGTATAGGACGTAATCAGATTCCCTTTTGAATCCAAAAGTTCGATGGTAAGTGAGTCTGCCTCTTCTGGCAAATAGTATTGAATAGCAGCGCTATAAACCCCACGGATAGGGTTTGCAGGTTGAAATAGTGTGACCTCATTCTGCTTGCTTACCGTGGCTGCTTCTCGAAGAGGTCGGATATCATCCAAAATCCAAAAACCTCTACCATGGGAACCCAGCACGACATCATCATTTTTCAGAACCAAATCTCGAATAGGGGTGTCGGGCAGATTCAATTGCAGGGATTGCCACTGCGCTCCATCATTGAAAGAAACATAAACCCCATGCTCGGTAGCCAAATACAATAATCCTGGTTTTACCAAATCCTCACGAATCGCTCGTGCAAAGTGACCATCCTCGATTCCGGAAATGATCTTGGTCCAGGTCTTTCCAAAGTCGGTGGTCTTAAATACATAAGGTTGCCGATCGTCTACTTGATAGCGATTAGCAGCTAGATAAAGCGTTCCCGGCTTGAATTTGCCTTCATCAATGATGCTAATTCTGGAGAATTTAGGAAGGTCTTTTGGAGTGATATCGCTCCATTTCTTACCTCCATCTCGGGTGATATGTACTTTGCCATCATCCGAGCCTGCCCAAATCGTATTCAAATCGTGCATGGAAGGAGCCAAAGCAAAGACCGTGGCATAGATTTCCGGTCCATTCATGTCTTTGGTAATGATTCCACCAGTCTCACCCAAAGTCTCAGGATCGGCATAAGTCAAGTCAGGACTGATCTTCTCCCAAGTCTGCCCGTCATTGGTTGTCTTCCAGACATGCTGGGAAGTAGTGTACATGATCGAAGGATCAAGGGGAGAAAACATAATAGGAAAAGTCCACTGCCAGCGCTCAGGAAGTGCAGAAGCTGGCTCACCAGAGAAAAATCTTGGGTAAACTTGAATGTCACGTTCCTGTCCGGTCTTACGATTGTAGCGAGTCAACAATGCTCCTTGACTACCGGCGTAAAAAATATCCGGATCAGTAGGGCTTTGCGTGATCCAACCACTCTCTCCACCTCCGACAGCATAGTGCCAACCGTGTCCAGGTCCTCTGCCCAGCATGTGATCCCATCCTTCAGAAGGCATTGCAAGAGTGCTATTATCTTGTTGAGCACCAGCTACATGATAAGGAACATCTGACGTGGTCATTACATGGTAAAACTGAGTCGTCGGATAATCTTCTTCTGTCCAAGTCTTACCGCCATTAATACTGACCACACCGCCACCATCGTTTGAACTGATCATCCGCATTGGGTCATTTGGATCGATCCAGAGATCATGATTATCGCCATGAGGCACGGTGATTTCGATGTCAAAAGTCTTACCTCCATCAGTCGATTTCCAAAAATCCACATTGAGGCAATAGACCGTCTCCTTATCAAGTGGGTCTGCATAGATTCTGGAATAATAGAAGGCACGTTGACGAAGTTTTCGCTCATCATTTACTTTCTGCCAAGTCCATCCGGCATCATCGGAGCGGAATACGCCACCTTCATTCGCCTCTACAATTGCCCAAAGACGATTGGGATCAGCAGGGGAGACCGTGATCCCTATTTTACCGATCGGACCTTCCGGCATTCCAGGATTTCCGGTCAACTCAATCCAAGTATCTCCGCCATCCAGTGATTTGAATAATTTACTGTCAGGACCACCGCCCCACATTTTCCAAGCTTTTCGATAAACCTGCCAAGTCGAGGCATACAATACATTTGGATTAGTCCGATCGATGATCAAATCTGCTGCACCGGCTTTATCACTGACATAGAGCACTTTCTTCCAGGTATTGCCTCCATCTTTCGAGCGAAAAACTCCCCGTTCCTCATTTTCCCCATAAGGATGTCCTAAGGCAGCTACATAAACGATATTGGGATTGGTCGGGTGAACACGGATTCTAGAAATGGCTTGAGTCTCTTTTAAGCCCAGATGGCGCCAAGTCTTGCCACCATCCGTTGTTTTATAGACTCCGTCGCCTTGCGTGATACTTCCCCGCAATTGCGTCTCACCGCCTCCGATGTAGACAATATCAGGATTGGTCTCTGCTACTGCGACAGCGCCAATACTCGAAGATGAAATTTGGCCATCCGTCACCGGAAACCATTCATTTCCTCCATCTACAGTTTTCCAAAGTCCGCCTCCTGTAGCACCAAAATAATATTCATTAGGCCGGCCTGGACTACCTGAAGAGCCTAAAGATCTACCACCTCGATTGGGTCCAATATTTCTCCAGCTATAGCTTTCATAAAAGGCAGGATCAACAATTGTTTGCGAAGTGCTTGTCTGTCCAAAAATTGGTTCAGAAAGGATTAAGAGTAGGCAAAGGGCAGCCATGCTCCATGGATAAAATCTTTTCATTGAAATCGTGGGTTGATTATTTTTCAAAATATACAACTCTTGATTCTAAGATTTCTGCAAGTTTTTTAAGCGGTTTGAAAAAGCAAACAGGAACTACCTAGAAGATTTAACTCCACATGAAGCTCGAAATTATCTCAATACTTTAGGTTAAATTCATTTTCAAAAAGTAAATACAACCCTACTTTCTGAACTTTCTTCCCAGGCCTTTAGAATTAGGGAAGTCTATATTGGAGCAAGTTTAAGCGAAAACCTATAGGGGAAAAATGATTTCTAAATACCATTCCAGCAATAGACATCAATCAATTTGAGATTTTGAATCATTTGTTTTGGGAAAAAATGCGATTACCGAAAAGGCTTAATTAAAAAGAAAATTCTTCGGAGATTCTATTTGAAAATTTTACTTAACGATTAACCTAGCCTCAAAACGATTGGGAGAGGTTCTAGTTTTGGTAAATCTCGATTGTGGGTTAATTGGCAGTTGTTGGTTTATCAGGATTGCTGGAATCAGTTATTATTTCACTGCAAAATCTTTTCCTGTCAATCCTTCGGAGACTGTCCAAAGCTTCTGAGCCACGCTAATGTCATGAGATCGATCTGAAGATTTCACTTTGCCAGGATCCCCTTTTGCTTCCATAAATCCAGTTGGGCCAATGTATTCTCCACCATCCAAAGAAGGCTCCAAAGCGGCCATTAATGTTGGCTTTGCTCCATCTTTTCCATCTTGACCAATCAATGAAGCAATCGGACCAAAGAAAAATTGTCCGATTTTTGGAAGATTCTGAGCGAGATTGGTACTCGATAATCCTGGATGCGCAGCAAGGGATTTAATATCTAGGTTGTCATGGTCGATTCTTCGCTGCAATTCATACGCAAACATCAGACAGGCCAATTTACTTTGTCCATAAGCACCCCATTTAGAATAGGATTTTTGAGAATTCAGGTTTTCAAAATCAATTTTCCCGTTCTTGTGCGCAATGCTACTCAGGCTGACTATTCTGGCATTCTTGGTCTTTTTGATGACTGGAAAAAGTAGATTGGTTAAGAGAAAATGAGAGAAATAATTGACGGCCATCTGACTTTCAAATCCATCCTTTGTTTTGGAAAAGGGAGTAGCCATGATTCCGGCATTTAAAATCAAAAAATCCAAACGATTATATTTGACCAGAAATTCTTCTGCAAAACCATGAACAGAATCCAGATTTTTCAAATCAATAAGTATAATTTCAAGAACAGCCTCGGGGACTGATTTTAAGATTTTTTGCATCGCTTTTTCTGCTTTCTCGAAATCTCTGCATGCTAAAATAACCTTAGAACC
>JBBQDY010000138.1:0-7856 GCA_038320155.1 Cytophagales bacterium | reverse complement strand
AAAAAATAGGGCTCCGGTTTTCTCCAAAGCCCTTTAGGTTAAGCCCCTTCTCTGATAAATTGAACGCGAATCAAGCGAAGATTTAGTTGAATTGACCCAGATGGTGAGTGAGATGTTTGTTATGAAATATTTTCCATTCATCATAATTCAACTTTCCAAATCTTGGATGAAGAGTTAATTCACTTGGGGTATCTGTGAAGTGAGTATGAAACTCTTCAATAGCATTCAATAGCTTTTCTTTGGCAGTATTCAAAGAATCAAACCGAAGTGGCAAAAGATCCTCTGGAAGACCTGGAGCTCGTATTCCTTTCGGGAATTCCATATCAGTTCCAAGTAATAAGTGTTTATGTCCCAATTGCTTTTCATTTGGAGTGAATTCTGGGATCTTTATTCTTCCTGAGGAGAGTTTAAAGGTAATAATCAAGTGCTCCACCATATGCTGTGGAGTCATTATTCCAAATAATCGTGAGCTATTCTCGGTTAATCGCTCAAGACTTTTTTCAATCTCTGTTTGGGTCATAGTTTTGTTTTTAAAAGTAAAAGATATAAAAAAAGCGCTTGAAATATTCAAACGCCTTTTCCCATTTAACGAACTCTAAATTTTAACTACCGCACATCTCACATCCTTCGGGATCGTCTAGTGAGCAGGCAATAGCATCTTGTTTTTCTTTAGTTGCAACTTCAACCGGGCTAGGAGCGGCCTTTGGTTGCTCAAGCTGTGATTTATCCAACGTGAATTTAATCGCCGCTGAGGCAGCCTGCGAGCGTAGGTAATACATGCCTGTTTTCAATCCTTTTTTCCAAGCATAGAAGTGCATCGAAGTCAATTTTCCAAAATTCGGATCCTGCATGAAGATATTCATACTCTGGGATTGACAGATGTACGCTCCTCTATCTGCGGACATGTCAATAATTACTTTTTGTGAAATCTCCCAAACCGTTTTGTAGAGGTCTTTGATGTGTTGAGGAATCTCAGGGACGCTTTGAACTGATCCGTTTGTTGAGATCAGCTTATTTCTCATGTTGTCATTCCAAAGACCAATTGCGATCAGGTCTTTCATCAAATGTTTGTTGACTATAATGAACTCTCCTGAAAGTGTCCTTCGACTGTAAATATTCGAAGTATAAGGCTCGAAACACTCATTATTTCCCAGAATTTGAGAAGTCGAGGCTGTTGGCATAGGAGCTACTAACAATGAATTTCTCATGCCGTATTTCTTTACTTTTTCTTTCAAATCTGACCAGTTCCATCGCTGGGACTTTGGAATTACGCCCCACATGTCAAATTGTAAAATACCTTTTGAGGCTGGAGATCCGCCATAGGTCTCGTAAGTTCCTTGAACTTTCGCCAGCTCCATCGAAGTCTCCACTGCAGCAAAGTAGATCGTCTCAAAAATATCTTCGTTTAGCCCTTTTGCTTCAGCAGATTCGAAAGGCATTCGAAGCAAAATGAAGGCATCAGCCAAACCTTGAATCCCAAGTCCAATTGGACGATGACGGAAATTTGATCTTTTTGCTTCTTCAACTGGGTAGAAATTGACATCGATCACTTTATTCAAGTTGCGAGTGGCCACTTTAGTGATTTCATAAAGCTTGTTGTGGTCAAAGAAAAGCTTGCCATCAGCTCCTCTTGTCACAAACTTAGGCAATGCCAAAGAGGCCAAATTACATACTGCAACTTCATCAGGAGCAGTGTATTCGATGATCTCTGTACATAAGTTTGAAGACTTAATCGTACCTAGATTTTTCTGATTTGACTTGCCGTTTGCAGCATCTTTGTACAACATGTAAGGTGTACCGGTTTCAATCTGCGATTCCAAAATCTCAAACCAAAGTTCCTGTGCTTTTATAGTTTCACGCGCTTTCCCTTCGCGCTCGTATTTTTCATATAGTCTTTCAAACTCTTCTCCGTGACAATCAGATAGTCCTGGTGCTTCATTTGGGCAGAATAATGACCATTCTAAATTTTGCTCCACACGCTTCATGAATAGATCGGGAATCCAAAGTGCGTAGAATAAATCTCGAGCTCGCATTTCTTCTTTACCATGATTTCTCTTCAATTCTAAGAAATCTTTAATGTCTGCATGCCAAGGCTCTAAGTAAATCGCGAAACTTCCTTTTCGCTTTCCGCCTCCTTGATCGACATACCGAGCAGTCATATCAAAATTCCGAAGCATTGGGACAATACCGTTAGAAACCCCATTCGTTCCTTTGATGTAAGAGCCCTTTGCTCGCACATGATGTATGGATAAGCCAATTCCACCGGCGGATTGGGAGATTTTAGCACATTGCTTTAGCGTATCATAGATCCCATCAATACTATCATCCTTCATCGTCAATAAGAAGCATGAAGAAAGTTGAGCTTTGGGAGTACCGGCGTTGAAGAGTGTAGGAGTGGCATGTGTAAACCACTTCTGTGAAAGCAAATCGTAAGTTTCTAAAGCGGCAATGATGTCCTCTTTATGAATTCCCACTGCTACTCTCATCAACATATGTTGAGGACGCTCGACTACTTTTCCGCTTAGTCTGATTAGATAACTTCTCTCAAGTGTTTTAAATCCAAAATAATCGTAATCAAAATCCCGCTTGTAGTCTATTGCCTCATCAAGTCTTGCCGCATTATTTTTGATGATTCCATATACTTCAGGATCGATCAAAGCAGCATTTGCCCCGGTGACTGGATTTACAAAAGTATAAAGCCTCTTCATCGTGTTTGAAAAAGATTGACTCGTAGTCTTATGTAGATTGGAGATCGCAATTCTTGCTGCCAAGATTGCATAATCCGGATGCTTCACAGTCAGGGAAGCACAAACCTCCGCTGCCAAGTTATCGAGCTCGGTCGTGGTCACGCCATCATACAATCCATCGATTACCTTTTTGGCCACCTCGATTGGTTGGATGAATTTTGGATCCAATTCATAACAAAGGTTTTCAATTCTTGCGGTGATCTTATCGAATCGTACTGACTCTCTCCTTCCGTCTCTTTTAATTACTAGCATAGGGGGTATATTTTAGGTTGATGGGAAAAGGTAATTAGAAGTCTTCTTCGATGGTGAATCCTCTTGAGCTTTCGTTACTTTCTGCTGAACCCATTACGCCAGCTTTCTGATAATCACCCACTCTTTTTTCGAAGAAGTTTGTTTTTCCCTGTAAGGAAATCATATCCATGAAATCAAATGGGTTGGTGCTATTCCAAACCTTGGGACAGTCTAGCTCCATGAGCAATCTATCTGCAACAAACTCAATGTACTGACACATCAAATCAGCATTCATTCCGATCAATCTAACAGGAAGCGCATCGGTGACAAACTCTTTTTCAATTTCAACAGCGTCCTTGATGATTTCCATCACTGTCTCTTTTGGCAATGGATTCTGGACGTGTTTAGTATATAGGTGACAAGCAAAATCGCAGTGAAGTCCCTCATCACGGGATATCAGTTCATTGGAGAAGGTCAAGCCTGGCATCAATCCTCTTTTCTTCAGCCAGAAGATGGAACAAAAAGATCCAGAGAAAAAGATTCCTTCTACCGCTGCAAAAGCGATCAATCGTTCTTGGAAGTTTCCGTTGTCAATCCAGCGAAGTGCCCAGTCTGCTTTCTTTTTTACACAGTCAATATGTTCAATTGCATTCAAAAGTTTGTCTCGCTCTACCGCATCTTTAATGTAGGTGTCGATTAGTAAGCTGTAGGTTTCAGAATGAATGTTTTCCATGGCAATCTGAAATCCATAGAAAAACTTGGCTTCGGTATATTGTACTTCAGCGACAAAATGTTCAGCCAGATTCTCATTCACGATTCCATCACTAGCAGCAAAGAATGCTAAAACATGAGAAACGAAATGCCGTTCCCCATCATTTAAAGCTTTCCAGTCTGTAAGGTCTTGTCCCAAGTCGATCTCTTCAGCAGTCCAAAAGCTTGCTTCAGCCTTCTTGTAAAATTGCCAAATGTCATTGTGTTGGATAGGGAATAAAACAAATCGCTTTTTATTCTCCTCTAAAATTGGTTCATACTTCTGCATCATTCTTCGTTTTTTATTTTAGTGAGTTTGGAGGCTATTTGGCATTCTTAATCAGCTGGGGATAGCAAAGGCTGCCTTTTCAGAACAGCCTACAAACAAATATGTGAACCAAAAACGATAAAAAAAACCTTTAAAGAAGAAGTTTAAGCATAAATTTGACCTATGTTCAAAAATGTATAACTATTTACAAATAAGTAAAATAGTACTCAGTAAGTTAAGCGATAGATAAATCTTTTCTTCCCGTATGAGGCGATCAAAATATTTTAAAAAACTTTCGAATTCTTTTTTTACCAAAATTCAAGATCTATTTTGACCAATAGTCAAAATCAGCGGTTTTATCACTATTGAATCTAAGCCTCTGAACATCAATCTTAAAAAAAGAAATTGAGCTAATTTTTAGAAATACTGTTAAATATCCTTCCCTACTATCCATATCGTTAATTGGGTTTTAAATTTTGAAAGCTGACTTCTTACGCTTATTCGAGAATTTCCCAAAGAAAATAATAGAAGCCTGTTTTTTTGTTCTACACATCTTACTTATATTTGCACTCCGAATTCGATAACAAGAATCAAAGAAACATGTACGCAATCGTAAACATCGCAGGTAAGCAGTTCAAAGTAACAAAAGATCAGTTTGTGTTCGCTCCAAAGTTGGACGCAGAAACTGGCGCTACCGTGGAATTCGACCAGGTCTTGTTGGCTGACGCTGACGGCACTGTGTCTGTAGGAGCTCCCCTATTAGCTGGAGCAAAGGTATCCGGGAAAGTCCTGGATCATGTAAAAGGTGACAAAGTGATTGTCTTCAAAAAGAAGCGGAGAAAAGGCTACAAAAAGAAGAATGGTCACAGACAAGACTTCACCAAAATAATGATCGAAAGTATTTCACTCTAAGTTTTCCTCACGGGAAACGATAAACGTATATAACCATGGCTCACAAAAAAGGTGTCGGTAGTTCCAGAAACGGTAGAGATTCACAGTCCAAGAGACTTGGCGTAAAGAAATTTGGTAGCGAGCAAGTAATTGCCGGAAATATCATCGTAAGACAAAGAGGTACTAAGCACCATCCTGGTCTTAATGTAGGTGTTGGCAAAGACCACACGTTATTTGCACTTACAAATGGCGTTGTTTCTTTCAAAAAGAAGTTTGACGGCAGATCATACGTAAGCGTATTGCCAGTTGAGGCTTAACCAACCAAAAATTACTCGAAGCTCCTACATTAATTTGTAGGAGCTTTTTTTTTGCACATCCTTGAAGAAAAATACCACTAATCAATTTTTCGATAACTTATTAGCAGACTATTCTTAATTTCCTTGCCAGAGAAATCACCAAATTAATCTTATGAAAAAGCATTTCATTTTATGGACTTTAAGTTTCCTTTTAGTCTTTTACACAAATTATTTTGAAGCTACTGCTCAAAGTGTCGCCGCACCGGAAGTCTATGATGCTCTCCAATGGAGACAAATCGGCCCATTCAGAGGTGGCCGTTCAGATGGAGTGACAGGCGTAAAGGGAAGCGATAAAATCTACTATTTTGCTTCAGCTGGTGGCGGAGTTTGGAAGACCTACAACGCAGGTCAAAGTTGGAAACCAGTGTCTGATGGATTTTTTGGAGGCTCAATAGGAGCAGTCGCAGTTGCAGAAAGTGATACCAGTGTGGTGTATGCCGGAGGCGGTGAGAAGACTGTCAGAGGAAATGTCTCATTTGGCTACGGCGCATGGAAAAGTGCAGATGCGGGAAAAACCTGGGAGAAGGCCGGACTGGAGAAAAGTCGATTCATCTCCAGAATGCGGGTTCATCCCAATGATCCAAATGTAGTGTATGCAGCAGTTTTGGGAGATATTTTCAAAGAGGATGAAACTCGAGGCGTCTATAAAACTACAGATGGCGGCAAGAACTGGAATAAGGTGCTTTATGCGAGTAATGTCGCAGGAGCAGTCGATCTGATCATGGATCCTTCTAATCCTGACATTCTATACGCAACGACTTGGGATATCAAGCGGACTCCCTACAGTTTGGAGAGTGGTGGTCCAGATTCCAAAATGTATAAGACAACCGACGGAGGTAAAACTTGGGAGGATCTAACCAAAAATGAAGGCTTCCCAGAAGGATTATTGGGAATCATGGGAATCACAGTTTCTCCAAAAAACTCCGATCGACTTTATGCCATTATAGAGAATGAAAATGGTGGGGTATTTACTTCAAAAGATGCTGGTAAAACTTGGGAAAAAGTAAATGAAGATCGAAGTCTCAGACAACGCGCATGGTATTATACCCGAATCTTTGCTGATTCTCAGGATGAAGAAACGGTTTACGTATTAAATGTGAGCTATCATAAATCCACAGATGGCGGCAAGACTTTCAAGGGAGCTAATGCTCCCCATGGCGACCATCATGACTTATGGATTGATCCTCAAAACAACCAGCGAATGATTATTGCTGATGACGGAGGAGCTCAGGTTTCCGAAGATGGTGGAGCAAATTGGTCCACTTATATGAATCAACCAACTGCCCAATTTTACCGGGTCACCACTGATAACAGCTTCCCTTATCGAATCTATGGCGCTCAGCAAGATAATTCGACAGTGAGAATCAGACATCGAAATGATGGTGGATCAATCTCTGAAAGTGATTGGGAATCGACCGCAGGTGGAGAAAGCGGCTGGATTGCACCAGATCCCAAAAACAATGACATAGTATACGGAGGTTCTTATGGGGGATATCTGACTCGGGAAAATCACAGAACAGGAACTTCTCGATCGGTCAATGTCTATCCAAATAATCCGATGGGCCATGGGGCAGAGGATATGAAATACCGCTTTCAGTGGAATTTCCCTATTTTCTTCTCCCCACATAATCCCAATATGCTTTATACGACCAGTAATCAGTTTCATAGATCCACGAATGAAGGACAAAGTTGGGAGACTTTCTCACCTGATTTGACTCGTAATGATCCAAGTAAACTTGGACCAAGTGGTGGACCAATAACCAAGGATAATACTTCGGTAGAATACTATGCAACGATCTTTACGGCTGCCGAATCGCCGATTAAACAAGGTGTTATTTGGGCTGGATCTGATGATGGATTAGTGCACGTGACTCAAGATAATGGCGTGACTTGGCAAAATGTAACCCCAGCCACTCTGCCTGAATGGTTACAAATCAACAGTATTGAGGCAAGTCCATTTGATCCGGCTGAGGCTTATTTCGCAGCTACTGGATATAAAACTGGGAACTATGAGCCCCATTTGTATAAGACAAAGGACTATGGAAAGACTTGGACTAAAATAGTTTCTGGAATAGCCGAAGAGCATTTCACTCGAGTAGTTCGTGCTGATCCTGAGAAGCGAGGCATTTTGTATGCCGGTACTGAGACTGCCATTTATTATTCAAAAGATGACGGAGCGAGCTGGCATTCCCTTCAGCTGAACTTACCAATCGTTTCGATCACGGATCTTGCCATTAAAGACAATAACTTAATCGCAGCTACTCAAGGTCGTTCGTTTTGGATCATCGATGATTTGACAGTTTTACATCAGGCAGAGCCTGCGATCAACACGAAACCTTTGCATTTATTCAAGCCTCAGGATTCTTATAATATGGATGGCGTAAAAAGCTCAAGCTTGACTGAAGGAACTAATCGCCCGGGTGGAGTTTTGGTGTATTCGTACCTGAAAGAGCTTCCAAAAGAGGAATTGAAGATTGAGTTTTTTGACTCGAAGAATCAGAAATTACGAGAGTTTTCTTCCAAAGGAATCAATGGAGATACCTTAAAAGTAAAAGCTGGAAGCAATGAATTCAACTGGAATCTTCGCGTACAGGATGCGGAGGGATTTGATGG
>JBBQDY010000137.1:0-7864 GCA_038320155.1 Cytophagales bacterium | reverse complement strand
GTTTTAATCGTAGTGGCGGTTCTTTTTGGACTGGCAATAATCACAATCCATAATAAATACGAAAAAAACTCTTTACCTATTTAAGTAGATGATAAACTGATACCCCTGATGGCTGTGAAATTGGAATTGAGGTTAGGCCTAATCTGTACAGCACTCGAATGAAACTACGCCTTGCTATCCAATAGAATCCCATAAAGTAGTCTGGAGCAGTTCGATATTTGCGAATGAATTTAGAAGAGAATGCAGAATAATCAGCATTATAAGTATATTCAAGACAGAATCTGATTCAAGTTCATTCAATCAAAAAGAAATGCAGTTAGCTAAAAAAAGCTGTGGTTTTTAAATTAGGAGGCTTCCTCACAGTCGTATTTCCGATCCTGTCAAGGTTCCTCTCAACCCTACTATTCTTAATAATTCTCCTTTTCCCCTACGAAGGGATAGCTCAGACTCAAGGATACTATGACAGTCTGGCAAAGGCAAGGTCAATTCTAAATGAAGGACAAATCCCTGAGGCAGTGACGCTTCTAGAAGCAATGGAACGGTCTTACCCGGGAGATGAAAATGTAATTCGACTCAGCGGTCAAGCCATCTATTGGTCCAAAGATTTTGAAAAGACCAAAGCTTACTTATCACGATCGATTAAGGCCAATCCCTCGCTACATCTTGTAAAATTAGACTACGGAAGAATTTTATTTCAGCTTCAGTCCTACCGGGAGGCTACCTCTATCTTAGAATCTTACCTTATTTCAAACCCCGAGGACCCGGAAGCCAACACCCTATTGGCACAAATGAATTACTGGCAAGGCGGCAGCCCGAAAAAAAGCTACGCCTACCTAGAGAAAATTCTAAAACCTTTTCCAGAAAATGAAGCTGCGAAAGCAGTTAAATCAGAAATAGAAAAGGCAACTGCCCCAAAAATAAGTGTTCAAATGGGTAATTTTTCTGATTCGCAACCCATGCGTTTTTCACTTTTGGAAGGTTCTTTCCGGCTTTATCAATCCGCCTTACTTCAACCTGAAATAAGGGCTTCAATCAGTTCTTATCAAACAGATCAATTGATATCAATTTTCTCCCTAAAAAATACCAGTTCATTTATTCAAACAGGAACTTCCGTTACTTTGTCGGCAGGTTATACGACTTCAACTTCATGGGAAAATGGTGTCGGACTATATGGAATAACGCTCGATCAAAAAATCAAATCCGGCTTTACGCTCAATTTATCAGCTGATAAAGAGTCTTATTTTTATACGCTTGCCAGCTTAGATCAAGTAATCACTCCCACTACTCTAAAGGCCTCATTAGGAAGAGATTATGGAGGAAACTTCTCAGGACGTCTTTGGATTCAAAACTCTTCATTTCAAGATGATAATTCAGTAAATGCTTTTGGAGCATGGTTTCTTTACCCTGTCTTAAAACTTCCTTTAGTTCGTCTTGAATTTGGTTATGCTTATACCCATGGAGATTCCAAAGAAGTTCGCTTTGGACCAAATCTTCCTATCCAAGGTCGAGTCAACAATACAGATGTAGGAACAATAATTCTGGGTTCTTATCAGCCTTACTTCACTCCCATCAATCAACAGATTCATGGGCTGATGGGCAAATTCACCTTTACTCCAAGCGCTTCTATTAAACTAGATGCAAGCGCTAACCTCGGCGTAAAGGCCATGATCGACAATCCGAATATGATTTACTATGGAACAGGTAATCCTGCTGTAAACCGACCAATAGTAGAGAATGACTTATTCCTAATTCTCAATCCATTGAGCTATACGCCGTGGGATTTAGCATTCAATTTCGAATGGGAACTTTCAGATTATTCTATCCTTCGATTTTCTTTTGTACATCAGACCACTGTGTTTTTCAATAGCAATTCCTTGAATTTGAAATTTTCAAAGCGTCTTAAAAGATGAGTAAGAGCACTGAAAAAACAAATTTATGGGCTTTTAGACGGGCCAAGTCCAGCTCGATCCTTCAGAAGTTTTTCTTGATATGCCTGATTACCGCAGGAGTGATCAGTATAGGAAGGCTTGCAGATTGGTGGTTCAGGGCCATTCATGTTGGGAACCTTGTTTTATACTTGATTCTTTCCTTGATTTTCTGGTATGGCATGCTCCGATTGGTAATTATTTGGATCAATTATCTTGGAATCTCAAGACCCCAATTAGTCAATACCCCAAAAGGTAAATCAGTGGCAATATTTACAACCAGTTCTCCGGGAGAGCCATTATCTATGTTTGAAAAAACATTAGAAGCTTGCTCCAAGATTGCTTATCCACACACTACTTATCTTCTGGATGACACTCAAGATCCGAGATTCAGAGCTATTGCTGAGAAGCATGGAGCTGTTTGGTTAGAACTTGTTGGATTACCTGGAGCGAAAGCTGGGAAAATTAATGCAGCGCTGGCAAAGACAAATGAAGAGTTTATTTTAGTCCTTGACCCGGATCATATTCCATTCCCCAACTTTCTTGATGAAGTGCTTGGGTATTTTGAAGAGAAAAAGGTGGGTTTTGTTCAAGTTTCTCAGGCCTATTATAATCAATCGTTGTCCTTTACCGCTCAAGCAGCATCAGAACAAACTTACACGTTCTATGGACCTACCCAAATGGGAATGAATGGGTTTAATTGTGCTGTGGCAATTGGCGCCAATTGCACCTTCAGAAGGAAAGCGCTGGAATCTGCAGGCGGGCATGGAATAGGTTTAGCTGAGGATTTGGTCACCTCTATACGTATACATGCTGCAGGGTGGAAATCGATCTATGTCCCGGTAGTAGTCAGTCGTGGCTTAGTTCCGGAAGATTTTGGATCATTTTGCAAGCAGCAACTCAAATGGGCCAGAGGAGTACATGAAGTGCTCTTTTCTGAGGTCCCAAGATTATTTAAGAAGCTCAGCTTTTGGCAAAAGCTTTCTTACATCACCATTGGCACCTATTATCTGGAAGGATTGATCTCTCTTATCTATCTGACCATTCCTTTTATGTTTTTTTGGTTTGGGATACTTCCTGCTCAAATGTTTTTTATCGAATTTATTTATTACGGGTTTCCTGTATTATTCTTCTCGACATGGATTTATTTCCACGTCCAGCGTTGGCTTGTGCACGACTCCCAAGAGCGTGGGTTTCATTGGAGGGGAATGGTGATGAAATTTGCCTGCTGGCCAGTTTACTTGATGGGATTTGTGCTATCGGTTCTGGATAAAGAGATTCCCTATATCCCAACTTCAAAGCAAGCTGTAGCGGGGAAAATGTCAGTTTTTGCCAAGCCTTTGCTACTTCAAATTCTACTTTACTTTGGTACATTTCTTTGGGTGATATTCAAACGCTATTCATTGGTAGATGAAGTTCAATTAATTTCCAGCAGCGAAATTACTTATGGAATGTTGGCCTTTGGATTTATCCCATTCGCATTAGCTTGCCTTAGTCTATATGCTGTTTGGGAATCTTCCAGATTGACCGTGCAGTCTCCGTGGGAATCGATTTCCCTTGAGAAAATCCAATCAAGGGTACCTATTGATCAAAAGAAATGAAAAAAATTATATACAGATTCGCCATAGTTTTCGCAGCTTTGATCGTAGGGCTCTTACTCGTGTCAAGCATTACTTACTTGGGCGATGAATCCTCAGGACCACTAGAAGATCTATTAAAAGGAATCAAAAAAACCATTTCAAAAATTGAAGATGATTACATTATCAAAAAAAGGGTGATATCACGATCCTCCCAACTAGAATGGCTGAAGCCTTATCGTGAAAATAAGGAGCATCTTAATTCCATAGACAAATTACTTTTGGGAGCCTATGATAATCAAGCCGAAAATTCGCTACAGCCAATAATCACTTTGGAAGACTCTTTGGGTACAATCTTTCCATTTATTCACATTTATACTGCCTGGGGAAGTAAACGCGAACAGCGTTTCCCCTCTGACCAAGTGACCGCTATTCAAACTTTAGGTTCAATTCCTATCATCACTTGGGAGCCTTGGTTAAACGATTTTGATGAGCTGGAATATCCTACCTCTGAAAACAATACCGACAGAAACGTCAATGGCCTTAAAGATATTGCAGATGGAAAATATGACACCTATTTGACCAAATGGGCTCAGGAAGCTTCAGGTTTTCAAGGAAATATTCTAGTCCGATTAGGCCATGAGATGAACGACCCCTACCGATATCCTTGGGGACCCCAAAACAATCAATCAATTGATTTTATCGCAGCTTGGAAACATGTTGTCAATCTTTTCAGAGCAGAAGGTGCAGCCAATGTCAGCTGGGTTTGGGCACCCCATTTGGCTTATGGCAAATTTGATGATTTCTATCCTGGAGATGAATACGTGGATTGGGTCTCTACTGGAACATTAAATTACGGCACTGTCGCCCCTTGGAGTCAATGGTGGTCATTTGAAGAGATCTTTGCAAAACATTACGAAACCTTCGCAAAGTATAAAAAACCAATTCTAATCGCTGAATTTGGAACCCTAGCCGTGGGGGGAAATCAAGCAGATTGGTATCAAAAAGCTTTAGCTGATTTTCCTACCCGTTATCCAGCAGTGAAAGGGTTGATTTTCTTCCATAATGGAAGTGATGGGACTACTACCTATCAAACTCTAAACTGGTATATTAAAGATGACTCAGCCGTTACTAAAACGATCAAAGCTCAATATTTGAAGTGGCCCGCAAAATAATTTAGAATAAAAGCGGATTTGTGATGCTCTTGAGCTCCACCCAGCTATCAAAGAAATCCTAGATCAATATTTTAATGAGGGATTGGAAATAATTTAGACTTTAAGGGGAATGTAAGGATGTCTGTAGAATCATTGATTGCTGTGAACTCTTTGACCTTCGTAGGGATTATTGCACAGGTCTGATTCCAATAGCGATTTCAACAAATCCCCTGATTTCGCCGTTAGCAATCGTATTAATTGGAGGTTTAATCAGCTCCACCCTATTATCAAGAATCGTTACACCGGTAATGTACAAGCATCTACCACCCAAAATTGAAGATTTATGACCCAACAGTTCTCTACTCTGAAAAAAGCCGTTGAGGTATTCCATACCTATGGAATCACGCTCGCTGGGCCACGAAAAAATGATCACTTCATCACTAATCTGAATATGGATCCGATATTTATCAACGGATTGATTTTTGAATTGGAGTATCGGCTACAGATATTTATCCAAGACGAAAATATCTGCAGCGCAAAAACTCCTAAGGAATTGATCGCTTTACTACTTCGAATTCCACAGCATAATTAAGTATACTGAATTGCTGCTTGATCTTTGAGGTTTCAAAAACCTCCAAGAGCTTTTTGATTTTACCAAGTAGGGTTGAAAACAGAAAGCTAGAGTGAGAAATCTGAAAATAACCTAACTATTTTGAAGTTCTTTAAACCACATACATCAGAGAAGATCACATGGGTTTAAAATCATAAAGCAAAATCCAGATAGCTGAAATTTCCAACTCTGGAAGTCCTTTTTCTTTAAAATGATTCATAAATTAAATGATTGGTAGAAATCCATTGGAAATTTTTGCATTCAATTTTAATATGACAGAAAATAAAATCCTTCCCGGATCCACTCGGGCAAATATTCAAATAGGTTCAGAGGTCACTATAATCCAAAAACACCATCAACGAACTGGTGAATTGACAGAAGGCTTTGTGAAAAAAATCCTGACCAGTTCACCGGCTCACCCACATGGTATCAAAGTAATGCTTGACACGGGCGAAGTGGGCAGAGTAAAAAGCGTATTGATTTAACATCTAAAAATCAGATTTTTTTTAGAATACGTTGCAAGCTTTAAAAATAAAGGGCTAGTACTTAATTCACGCTAACTTCTGTCATCCGTCATCGGCCTGCCTCGCCGTGGCGTTTCTCCTCGCCTGTTAACCAAAGAAAATTAGCATACAGCCGGGATTACAGTTAGCTAATTAACTAATCCTCTTTTCTATATCGCTTTTTTAGGCCATTGAGGAAATTTCGCAAGATTTGATCTTTGCAGGGACGGAATTGTGCTTGGCTCGGCTTTCTGAAAAATGCACTTAATTCATGCGGACTGATATGCATCCCAACAGATGATAAGATTTCTAAGACATCATCTTCTTTGAGATCCAATGCGATTCTCAGCTTTCTGAAAATAATATTATTGTTCAAGGTTTTTTCGGGCTTAGGCTCCTCTCCCTCTTTTTTTCCTCTTTTTTCATTGATAAAGCCGTTAAGAAAAGCTGCCAAATCAATATCTACAATAGGGTTGTAAAAGGGTTCGTCCTCATTTTTCAAAAAATTTGCAACCTCCTCCCGCTTCAATTCCAGTCCACCTGATTTAAACATGCTGACCATTTCAGGGTCCTTGATATTAAAAATGTATCGTATGGTGCGTATGATGTCTGAGTTATTCATAAATGTCTCGAGCCTATTTTGATTCAAAGGTAATCATCAATCTGGAAACGTGAATTGGACTTTGGATAATAGGCCTTTTACAGCATAGGTGTAATATGACAAAGTCAAAAAAACATTCCTGAATTACGAATCACAAAAATGGGAATGGTAAAATATAGAAGTTAGGTTTCTGGAGCTGCAGGACAAATTAAATTTTGCTTATAAAATATAAGGGTCCAAGTCTGAACACCTGCCTTCCGCAGACAGACTTGAACTAGTCTTTTCCATGTCAATTGCTTTGCGTTTCTTATAAAAAACTCCGCGACCATTGCGATTTATAGCCTTTCGAAAAAAAGGTCACGTGAAAAAAAACTTATTGCAGAGTTAACTGTTTATATCCTGTTAAAAACAACTAACCAATTCAACATGAAAAAATTAAGACTATTATCCTTCGTAGCAGCTGCATCAGTAGCTACGTTCGCAATGAGTTGCGACAACAAATCAACCACTGAAGAAGAAACTGTGACTGAAGTAGAGGTCGTAGAAACTCCAGCAGTGGAAGAATCCAATACAGTAGTAGACATCGCGATCGGATCTCCTGACCACACTACACTAGTAGCAGCAGTTCAGGCAGCTGGTTTGGTAGAGACTTTAAATGGTGATGGTCCATTTACAGTATTTGCTCCAACAAATGCAGCTTTCAGCGCGCTTCCTGCTGGAACAGTTGATGGTTTACTAAAGCCAGAAGCTAAAGCGGACTTGACATCAGTTTTGACCTATCACGTAGTAGCTGGCAATGTAATGTCTGGTGACCTAACTGACGGTCAAATGGTAACAACTTTAAACGGCAAGCAGTTGAAAGTAACAATTAAGGACGGAAAAGTAATGATCGGTGATGCTACTGTAACAGCAGCAGATCTTGCTGGTTCCAACGGAGTTGTGCACGTGATTGACAAAGTTTTATTGCCATAAGAATTTATTCTTAAACAAGATTTTTAAGACCGCTTCGGCGGTCTTTTTTTGTTTTTAGGAATAAGTTATACAGCTTTAATCGTAGTGCAGATTCTAAAGAAGCTATACCGCCATCTTAGAAATGAAATAAGAGAAACATCTAAAAATGCCTCGAAATGAGTCAAAATAGCTGCTTCCGGAGAAGCCGCTAAACGTAAAATCTTGATACTCATTTCTAGAATCTTGCCTTTTGGTTCTAAAATCTTAAACCTTCATTTGCTTCCAGGTTCCCTTCCGGAAAAAATAAAGCGTCACCAAAGAATGGAAAGAGTGACTAAAGGCAATCGCAATAAAAATACCTAAGTATTCCAACTCAAATGTAAAAGCTAAAAGATAGGCTAGTGGAATTTCCATAAACCAAAGTACGCCGATATTAATCCAAGCAGGCGTCTTCGTATCACCCGCTCCATTGAAAGCCTGAGTAAGCACCATTCCAATAGCAAAGAACACATAGCCAAGTGCAATCACCTGCAATCCTTGTGC
>JBBQDY010000136.1:0-7955 GCA_038320155.1 Cytophagales bacterium | reverse complement strand
ATAGGGTCATTGTAGTAATTCGGATCGCTTTTCAGCGCTAAAAACTTCGAAACCTCCACCCAGCTTTGGGTATTTTTCCCATATTTCATGGTCAATCTCCAGGCATCTTCGACATGTCCCTGACCGATATTATAGGAAGCGAGGATATATTTTAATCGCTCATTCGAATCCGGTACTCGCTCCATCCAGAATTTATCCAAATAGCGAAGATATCGTACGCCACCCAGCAGAGACTGTGCAGGATCATTTGGATTAGTCACCCCAAAACGCTCCAAGGTCACCGGCATTAACTGTAGTAAGCCTTGCGCACCTGCATAAGACATGGCTGTGGTATCGAATCGGGATTCTTTATAAACTACCGAGGCCAAAAGCCTCCAGTCCCATCCCAATTGCTGCGCACCATCTTTGATAATTTGATCGTATTCAGAAATCTTATTTCCGACTAGGGATGAAAAAGGACTTGTATTTCGAAAGTAAGAATTCTTGGAATTAAGGAAATACTTTGCATAAAGATCAGGGATAAAGCGCTTTTGCTTATCGGCTAACCAGCCATTCAGTTTTTCTAAAAGAATCGGAGAATTGTCACGAACTACCCAGGCTACTTGACCCTCTTTGCTGACTTTCCAAGCTATATCTAAATCTTCGTAGAGGGTGGCATTTGCCAAGGCAATGTTTTGATCGGCGACAGTCCATTTGATTTTCCCATCCACTACTTGATCGATGAGTGCCTCTTCTCGTTCGGCGGCGGTCAAAATCGTAAATTCAAGTTGTAGGGAGTCTTTTACTTGAGATAATTGAGATGCGTAAGTGGTCCCTTGCCTCACGTAAATGGTATCTTTTCCCAGTTCCTCCCAGCCTTTGAGTTTGGTGGATCGCTTGGTGCCGACCAACACGCTGTTCATTTTTCCTAAGGGAATAGAAAACGACGCCCCCGCAGCACGATCAGGGCTTTCCTCCAAATTCATAGCAATCACATCGACTTTTCCACTTTGGAGGTAATTAAATGCCAAATCAATATCTGATACTAAAACCAATCGAAGTTGTACATTCAATCGCTTGGCCAGGTCCCTGAGTAATTCATATTCATAGCCCATTCGTCTACCTCGGTAGATGTAATAGCCAGCAGTGTTATTGTCGACAGCAGCTAGGATAAAGCCTCTTTTCTCAATTCCTGGTATGTCAAGAATATAAGTTTCTTTGCCAAACTTCACTCCGAGTTTTTGCTCCAAAAAGGTACATTGAACCCCAAAAATCAAGATGGTAATAAAGGAAATAAATAGGACGGTTGCTCTTCTCATTAAAGTGGGTCACTGAAACCCAGGATGTTCCGAAGGCCATTTGGCAAACGCTATGCCAAAAGAAAAAGTAAGGAATTGTTAAAAAAAGCAAATAAAAAAATGAGCAGTTGAAAGATCAACTGGTTAGCTTTCTACTTTTCAGCAGGAATATCAAATGGAACAAAACTATTCTGGAAGAAAATCTTTCCCGAAAGTCTACGCAACTCAATTTCCTGTTCTTTGATATTGAAGATTGAAGTGATCAAACGATTTTGAGCAGTAAGTAAATTGACCTGTGCATCTCTGAATTCGAGGTAGGAAGAGATACCCAATCGAAAGCGCTCCAAGGCAATTTCAGTACTTTCCTTAGCCGTTTGATAATTAATCTTTTCAACCTCTAGGAGATTTATATTGGTTTGATAGGTATTGTAAGATCGTAGGATGTCGGATTTCAGCTGAATCTCAAATTGATCGGTCGCATAGGATTGTATCTTTTGTTGGACTTTGGCATTCTGAATTCGTCGATTCAATGTCAATCCACTGAATAAATTTACTGTGATATTTCCCCCGGCATTAAATCCTTCGCGCTGATTTTGAATCAAAAATCCAGCGTCCGAATTGAACGTGTTATTTACATAATTCCCATTCAAATTCAAGATTGGTAGTCGAGAAGCCCGGAGCTCCTTCATTTGAAGAAATGCTACATTCTCTGCACGCTGTGCAATTAGCAGATCCTTATTTTCAGTAAACGCATTTTCCTGAAGCTCAAGCAGCAGCAAAGGATCCCCAATCAAAATTGTGTCTTTCACAGTGAACTTGGTGTCAGGATCTAATGCCATCAGTTCATTTAGATTCACTCTGGAATTTTGTATGATTTGCTCTTGGGTCAAAAGCAAGGTCAAATCTGAATTGTAATCTACCTGCGCAGTCAGATAATCTCGTTTACCGGCACCTCCCAGTTCGTATTGTGCTTTTGCGATGTCAAGTCGGGACTGGCTGAGCTCTAGCGTATTTTTCAATACTTCATACCGCTGCAGTTCAAGAACTAATCGATAATAGGCGGAAGAAATTCCTGCAACTGTATTTTCCACCGTGACTTTGGTCTCCAGTTCAGAAATTTCTGTCAATTGCCCCAGGCGCTTCATGATCACAAAACTCTCCGGTCTGAAACCATAAATTGCCCCCACGGTGAAATTTTCATTTCTGGATTTCGCATTGTCAATCTGTCGAGGCTCTGGATCATTTACAAATCTCTGATTCACATCCTCCCTACTAAAGTTTCTCAAATAGGTCGCATCGACACGGGGAAGAAACAAATCTCCAAAACCTATCTTCTCATCACCTTCTCTAAGAGTGACGGTCTCCACAGCTATCTTGACTTGGAGATTATTTTCCAGTCCCAGTAGAATAGCCTTTTCCAAATCAAGGGATTCTTCACTTTGGGCAAATAAACAAGTGGCAATGCTGCTCAGTAAGATCAATAGGCTAATTCTCTTCATTAAATTCGTGCTAGTCTGGATTCTTTTGAAGTCAAGTATGTATAAATCGCCGGGATAATAAATAAGGTCAAGACAGTGGCGAAAGCCAAGCCGCCAATAACGGTCGCACCCATGGGTACACGGCTTTCTGCTCCTGCTCCAAGTGCCAGTGCTATCGGAAGAATTCCCAAAATAGTTGACAAACTAGTCATCAGGATTGGTCTGAAACGAGCTACTGCCGCACCAAAGATTGCCTCTCCCACATCCATTCCTTGAGCTTTACGCTGATTGGCAAATTCCACAATCAGGATTCCATTTTTGGTCACTAGACCAATCAGCATAATTATTCCAATCTGACTGAAAATATTTAAGGTATAATCAAATATCCACAAGGTAAATAAGGCTCCAAAGAGTGCTAATGGAACTGTAAACATGATTGTCAATGGATCTCTGAAGCTTTCGAATTGGGCTGAAAGCACTAAGTAAATTAAGACCAAAGCAAAAATAAATGCAAAAAGCAAACTGTTGGAACTCTCTCTGAATTCCTTCGAGTCGCCTGCCACATCAGTTGAAAAGCTATCATCCAAGACTTCAGCAGCGATTCGATCCATTTCGTCTAGACCGTCACCAATCGTGTAACCCTCGGCAAGGTTAGCCGACACTGTTGCACTTACGAATCGGTTGAAGCGGTACAATTGAGGCGGAGTACTTTTCTCCACGACACGTACCAAATTATCCAGTTGAATCAATTGACCATTGTCTCCTCTTACATAAAGCATCCGGAGATTTACGGGTTCGTTTCGATCCTCGATCTGCATTTCCCCGACTACTTGATATTGCTTTCCATTACGGATAAAATAATCAAAGCGCTGACCTGAATAAGATAGCTGAAGCGTACGGGCAATTTCTTGGACGGAAACCCCCACATTTCTCGCCTTTTCCCGATCGATTTCGATCTCCAATTCCGGTTTGGTAAACTTCAAATTGATATCCGAAAAGATGAATTTTTCACTCTGACCAGTCTTTTCCATAAAAGTAGGAATCACTTCTTTCAGCTTTTCCAATGTGGGCGCCTGAAGTACATATTGTATAGGAAGGCCTCCTCGTCGATCACCGATCGATTGAGCTTGGGATGCAAAAGCCCGCACGGAAGTGATGGTTCGAAGTTTTTTATTGATTTGTTCATAGATTTCCTGCTGTGATCGCTCTCGCTTATCCGCATCTGTAAGGATGAATCTCAGAAAACCAGAATTGGTACTCGCTGTGCCAAATCCTGGAGAAGTCACGGAGATAATTCTAGAACGCTCTTCTTTTGGCACTTCGTCCATGAAGTCCAGTACCAATTGATCGATTACTCGATCCATGTATCCAAATGTTGCTCCCTCCGGACCTGCCATACTGATCCGGATTTCGCCCCGATCTTCAGTTGGCGCAAGTTCCGTTTGAATATTATTTAAAAGGAGGTAAATCCCTCCACCCATGAGAAGAATCAAGACGAAGGCAAGCCAACGAATCTTCATGAATCCGGCTAATGCGCGATCATAAAGATCATTTAACCATACAAACCCAGGCTCTGTCCAGTTGTAAAAGGCACTTTGCTTTTCCCTTCTTTTGAGCAGTTTGGCACTCAGCATCGGAGTCATCGTCAGGGCCACAAAAGAGGAAATAATTACTGCTCCAGCGACAACAACTCCAAATTCTTTGAAGAGTCTACCGGTGGTTCCAGTTAAGAAAATTACCGGTAAAAACACCGCTGCGAGCGCCACTGTAGTTGCGATTACTGCGAAAAAGATCTCCTCAGAGCCTTTAGCTGCTGCATCTGCAGGCTTTTCCCCTTTTTCTATTCTGGTATAAATATTCTCAAGCACCACGATGGCATCATCCACCACTAATCCAATCGATAGTACAATACCTAAAAGTGTAAGCACATTGATGGAAAAATCCATCAAGTACATGATAAAGAACACACCAACAAGTGAAATTGGAATTGTCAGTACCGGAATGAAAGTAGTCCGCCAATCTCTAAGGAAGAGGAAGATAATTCCAACAACCAGGACAAAAGCCAGAATGATTGTCTCTTGTACTTCAGCGATAGAATTACGGATGTATTTGGTTGAATCATATCCGATCTCCACAGTTATATCAGCAGGCAGATCTTTTTTGATAGATTCGATTCTTCTATAGAATTCATCTGCGATTTCGATACTATTCGAGCCTGGTAACGGTACCAAAACCACGATCACCATAGGCACATTATCGCTTTTCAGAATTGTTCGCTCGTTCAATGCTGCCAATTCTGCCTTCCCGATATCCTGAAATCTGACAATGTTATTTTGATCTTCTTTGATAATCAAATCATTGAATTCCATAGGGGAACTCAATCGGCTTTTTGTCCGAACAGAAAGCTCGATGGTCTCTCCTTCAATTCTTCCTGAAGGCAACTCAACGTTTTCGCTTTGGACTTTTTGTAAGACATCCAATGGCGTCACTCCGTAGGAAGCCATTTTCAATGGATCCATGCGAAGTCGAATTGCGTATTCTTTTTCGCCCCAGATTTGAACTCGACTGACTCCTGGAATCGTCTGGAGGCGCTCTTTGAAAATATTATCGGCCAGATAAGAAAGGTCTAGCAAATTGCGCGAGTCACTCTTGATGTTGAGATAAATAATAGGACTTGAATCTGCATCTGATTTGGATACCACAGGGGGCTCTGCATCTGGAGGTAAGTTTCGTTGTGCTCCGGAAACCTTATCTCGCACGTCATTGGCTGCTGCCTCGAGATCAGCTCCCACATCAAACTCTACCGTGATATTACTGGTGCCGTCATTACTGGTGGAGCTCATGGATTTGATACCCTGAATCCCGTTGATCGCTTCTTCGAGTGGCTCTGTAATCTGTGCTTCGATGACGTCCGCATTGGCGCCCGTGTAGGAAGTCCTTACAGAAATCACCGGTGGATCTACGCTTGGATACTCTCGAATGCCTAACAGGCTGATACCAATCACGCCAAAAAGGACTATCACGATCGACATCACAATGGCCAATACCGGCCGATTAATACTCAAACTGGAAAGACTCGCCATATCAGTTTGTTTTAGTGATTTTCAGAGGAGAGCCAGGTCTGGCTTGCAATACACCAGAAGTCAACACCATGTCGCCTTCTTCCAATCCACTTGTGATTTGAACTTGGCTTTCGGTACGAGTTCCGATTTCTACTTTTCGTTCTTCAGCCTTTTGGTCTTTTCCGACTACAAAGACTTTATAGCCTTGAAGTTCCGGAATAACCGCTTCGGCAGGCACCATTAGCGCATCGTTTATTTCTCCCAAGACAAAGCGAATCTTTACAAACATTCCGGGAAGAAATTTCCCTTCTTTATTGGAACTCTGAGCTCTCAATTTCAAAGTACGAGTAGCCGCATCAATTTGTGGTTCGAAGGCATAAACCCGTCCTTCAACCTCATCCTGCGTAGATTCGCTTGAGAAAAACACAGGAGACCCAACTTCCACCATATTGGCATAGCGCTCCGGGATAGAAAACTCGATTTTGATAGGATCCATATTCACCACGGTGGCTATAATGTCTCCGGTTCCGATGACACTTCCCTCACTGACTTGACGAAGACCCAAAGTCCCGTTGAAAGGTGCCCTGACAATTGTCTTTTGGATTTGTGCCTCTACCAGTTTCAAATCTGAAAGTGTGGTATTGTATTGATTCAAAACGATGTCATATTCTTCCTGACTGATCGCCTCACGGGCCAAAAGCTGCTTTTGACGATTTTCCTGACTTTCAAAAAGTTTCTGAGTGTACTCTAATTTTTGATACTGCGCCTGGAGATCATTGTCATTCAGGTAAAGTAAAGGTGTGCCTTTGGATACATATTGCCCTTCCTTGAAGGAGATTTTGGTGACCAATCCGGATACTTCGGGACGAAGAGATACCGATTCATTGGGAAGTATGGTTCCAGTCACATTGAGTTGGTTTTTTAAGGTTTCCTTCTTCAGCGTGATCACCGTGACGGGCAATTCCGCACCTCCACCTGCTGGGGGACCCGCTGTAGGAGCAGGACCTGAGTTAGCGCCATTATTCCATCTAGGATAGATGTAAATGATCGCAATAATGGCAACTACTGCTACGATTAATAGGGTTTTGGTTTGCTTATTCATTTAGAAAAATTCGAGCTTATTTACTGTGATTGTGGATAAATGCCAGTGAAAGTTGATTGAATTCATCTGGTCGCTCCACATTGACGACATGGCCGCATTTATCAAGGATTTTTAAAATTGAGCTTTGATGTGTTTTGATGATAGTTCGTACTGGCTCCAAAAACATCACGTCCTGATCCCCCATTACATATAAAGTGGGTATTCCCAAATCTGACTCTTTGAAGTACTTCAACAAGGGATTAATATCTTTGGTGAGTTTGAACCAACGGATAAATTCCTTTTGGCAAAGCTTCTGAGCCTCTCGGATAAATAGATTTCGCGACTCGGCATGCTGCTTTCTCGGCATGACTACGAATGCGAAAAGTTTATAAAGCCACATAAATGGGATAATTTGCTTGAACGCATTTCCGAAGAAAACCAAAATTCGAGACTGAGTAGTTAAGCGGGTGACGGCTCCAGCTAATACAAGCGATTTTACCCGGCTTTTTTCAAGTTCTGCCAGATGTCTGACTATAACTGTTCCAAGGGAGACACCCATAAAATGAGCCGGTGGAATTTGTAATTCATCCAAGACCTCAATAATATCTTGAGTAACTGCGGTGAAGGTATATTCTTCGTTATAAATTGCCTGAGGAATATCTACAGATTTGCCATGTCCTCTTAAATCGATCAATAAGAGGTTGAACTGCTTTTTAAAATCCTTCAACTGCTTGTACCACACTGCGGATGAACCTCCGGCACCATGGATAAAAACTACCCATTCTTTACTCGTCGGATGATCAAATTTCTTGTAATACAACATGTAAGCTAAACTCAAGACGTTTGGGAATGGTTCTGAAAAGCAAAAATACGAGGATTCACGGCATCTTTTTCATAAAAAGTACTGGAGGCAAATCTCAAATATCAAAGGAAAAATAGTGGGATGTCTATTTCAAGATTTCCAATCAATACAACTTAAGATTACATAACCCAGATAGATGGCCGCTGGAATTGTATAATTGTCACAAATGAGGCTGACACTAAGCTCGGCCAATTA
>JBBQDY010000135.1:0-8013 GCA_038320155.1 Cytophagales bacterium | reverse complement strand
GAAGAATCAGATCAATTTTTGAGCGAATCAGTGCTCGATTTCACGCAAATACAAGTGATTCAAGAGCGCTTTGAATTGGATCAAAAGACTTGGGATTTTCTTAGCGAAGTGCCCGGACAAACTATACTAAGCGATTTTTACCGAATCAAAAACGGTGGTGAATTAGCTTTAAATTCTCAAAATCAACTTCGCTTTTCACTATATCACAAGATTTTTCAAAATATCATTTCAAATAAAAAGTCAAGCGAGAGTATATTAGAAAAGCAAATACTTCTTTTCGCTCAGATTTTTCAGAAAATCCAACATGGACTTCCTTCCGATGATTTTTCCATTGATTTAAAGAAAAAGGAATTCCTGAAATTTGAGGACAACTCTTTTGAGATCGCATCTCACATTGAGAATTAAAGAGTTTGATATTTGAGGTTAAAAGAATCAGGAATAAAAATACTTACCAATAGAAATTTGGCCGGCTTTAAAACATCCTATAATTGTCGTTTCAATACCTTGGCGTCCATTTGTGAACTTCATGGCTCAACATTAAAAAAAGTCTCTGAGATCAAATTAGAGGCTTTAACAGTCAATCTCGAGTCGATAAATATTTTTTGCTGTTGACCAAACCTCCTGTAATATTTGAAGCTCAGCTCACTCAAGTGCATTTTGAAGATTTGGAAAGTCTTGGTTTTGAGAATTACAATCAGTTTTATCCGTCGATAGAAGTTCAAATTTAATGCTCCGCAACAAATATATTAGGCAATCGATATAATTTAAATAATTAGGTCCAGATAAAGCAAGTTGAGAAATTCAGATGTTGGCTTCTTAAGATTTAATTTTATTAACAAAAAATTAAACTTGCTTGTTATTATTTTAAATTTATTTATCAGTTTGAATTCTGGGTTATTTAATTGTTATGAAATAATTAAATAGCTCAAATATTTTATTTTAATAAATTAAAGTGTTTTCCTTTTTTATCGATTTGATTTTATCTACCGCCATTATAGATTTATATCACCTGTGAATATAGACGCTTGGCGGCCAAGAAGGAATACCTAGTCAGTAAATAGGTTACTATTTCTTAATTTCTTTAAAATTACGATATTTTGAGGAAAAATTTCTACCTTAAATTAATAATTTTGAGATAAATTTTTTCTATCAGGTACTTATACATTTAAACCTGCATTGGAAAATTGAGAAATTCCTTTGAAAATTTAAACAGGAAAGGTCAACCAATCATTAACAAAATGTTAAAACCATAACTTTTTAAAGTTAATATAGTGATAATATTTGTTTAATGCTACTTTATATTAATTGTATTAAATTTATTTCGTTTAAAAAGTGTAAGTAGATATTTACACTTTACACATCAATTATTGAATTATTTTTAAAAATCCAATACTAAAATTTTATGAATGTAAAAATACCATCATCAACTATCATTTATGCTTCTGCATTCATGGTTCTCTGTACTGGTTTAAGTACTAGTGCAAGCTCCTTATATGCGAGGGGTATTGAACTTGAGAAAGGACTGAAAAATGGAAATTCGATTGCCAAATTGATGCTCATTCAGCAATCAGTCTCTGGAACAGTAACTGATGAATCAGGCTTGCCATTACCAGGTGCCACTGTCCTGGTGAAAGGAACTACATTCGGAACAGTCACCGACCTGGACGGAAAATTCACTCTTGATGTAGGAGAAGCTAATATTCTTCAAATCTCCTATGTGGGCTATTTGTCAAAGGAAGTAGCTATAAATGGACAATCAATTTTCCAAATCCAATTAGAGCCGGATGCTACCCAATTGGAAGAACTTGTGGTGGTTGGCTACGGTACCCAAAAGCGGTCTGATGTGACAGGAGCCATTGGATCTGTTAAAAGTGAAGACTTCAACCGGGGAGTGATTACCAACCCAGTAGATCTTTTGCAAGGGAAAATAGCAGGTGTAAACATTACTTCGACCAGTGGTGAACCTGGAGCAAATCAAAATGTGATTATTCGGGGTGTTGGAAGTTTACGTTCTGGTACACAGCCGCTTTACGTTCTCGATGGCTTTTTATTGGACAATTCGAATACGGGAATCGCTTCCAATCCACTCAACTTCCTGAATCCCAACGATATTGCAAGTATTGATGTATTGAAGGATGCCAGTGCTACTGCACTGTATGGTTCTCGAGCATCTAATGGGGTGATCGTCATTACTACTAAAAAAGGAAAATCTGGGACCTCACAAGTCAACTTTTCAGCTTCCACCGCTTTGTCAAGGATCTCTAAGAAAATCGATGTATTTGGCGCCGATGAGTTTCGAAATCAGGTAGTAGCAGTAGGTGGTGCTTTGGAGGATTTTGGCGGTAATACGAATTGGCAAGATGAATTGACTCAGGTAGGGGTCTCTCAGGATTACAATTTATCCATGAGTGGCGCCAACACCGAACGATTCTCCTACTTCGCTTCTTTGGGCTATCAGGATCAGGAGGGTATTTTGAAAAATAGCAATTTGAAACGCTATTCTGGAAAATTGAATATGAATCAAAAGGCTTTCGAAGGTAGACTTATCGTGGACTATAATCTAACAGCCGCTAACACCGAAAACATACGGCCAAGTATCAATTCGATTATAAGTGATATGCTCAACCTGAATCCTACAATTCCTGCTTTTACAGATGGTGAGCCTACATTACTGAACACAAATGCACTAAATCCAATTAAGCGGAATGAGATCTACAGTGATGATGCCGCAAACAACAGGATTTTAGGAACGATTTCCCCCTCTTTCGAAATCATTGACGGGCTGACTTATAAGTTGAACCTTGGGGTCGATTACTCCACTACCAATAGATACATACAGAATAAGCCCTTTGCGGGAGTCATTAATGAGTCCAATAACGCAAGAGGCACCTTGGATGAATTGATTACTGCCAATACCAATAGGTTGGTGGAAAATACCCTGACCTATAATTGGAATAATAACTTCCACAATTTCACTGCGTTAGCAGGGCATTCCTATCAGACATTTTTGGATGAATTCAGAAGAACTTCCTCTACAGGCTTTGCTGATAACAATATCGATCCAAGATATCAGGATCAGAATAGCACCAGTGAATTCCCGACAACAATCAGTTCATCTGCAATCAGAGATGAGTTGCAATCCTTCTTTGGCCGGTTAAATTACATCTATGCTGAGAAGTATTTGTTTACCGCTACGTTCCGGGCAGATGGCTCTTCCAAATTTGGAGAGAACAACAAGTATGGCTATTTCCCATCCTTTGCTTTGGGTTGGAATGTGGCCAAAGAAGACTTCATGGCTAATTCAGTTTTTAACAATTTAAAAGTTAGGGCGAGTTGGGGACGGACAGGAAACCAGGAAATTCCATCTAAGATTACTAAGGCAAGTTACTCAGAGGATCGTTTGGCTACAGGATCGGGCAGTCTCAACACCTACCCTATTGATACGGATGGTAATACCCTGGACAGTTACCCATATGGAATCGTTTTTACGCGTGTGGCAAATCCTAATTTACAATGGGAGGTATCTACCCAAGTAGATTTTGGGGTTGATTTCGCATTTTTTGACTACCGATTGACTGGTACATTGGATTATTTCAACAAAGTGTCATCCAATATCCTGCTGGAAGTAGTCCCTGCTGACCCTATTCAACCCACTTCCACTTTCTGGGATAATATCGATGATATGAAAATCTACAACAGCGGTATCGAACTGGCCTTAAACTATTCAAGCAAGCCACAGCAAGACTTCTCATATGAGATTGGGGGAAATATAACTTTTATCAAAAATGAAGTGAGAGATTCACCTTATTCGGTTTTGACTACTGGGGCTGCGTCAGGTGCCGGTCAAACCGGGGCTACGATCAATGGCTATTTCAACAATCAGCCAATCGGCGCATTTTATATGCTTCAATTTGAAGGGATCGGAGAAAATGGCCTAAATATATTTAAGGATATTAATGGAGACGGCGAAATATTGGATAATGACCGAAGTGCTGTTGGAAGTGCTATTCCAAAAGTAATCTACGGTTTCAATACAAATCTGAAGTTTAGGAATTTTGACTTGGGATTGAATTTTAATGGAGCCGCGGGGAATAAAATTTACAATCATACGACCATGTCTCTTTTCACTAAAGCTCAGCTTTCACGGTCAAATAACACAACAGATTTTGCTATCGAATATCCTGAGGAGTCCTTCAACAATTCCAATACAGTCTCCACTCGATTCTTGGAAAACGGCTCATTCTTTAGGTTAAACAATGCCACTTTAGGTTACAATCTGAGCTCAAATCGAATCGGATTGGGCGATGCTTTTCAAAATATCCGCCTATCTATCACAGGTCAAAACTTATTTGTGATTACGGATTACTCCGGATTTGACCCCGAAGTCAATACGGGATCCTCTTCAGGTGGAATCTCAACCTTTGGTATCGATCGATTCACCTATCCAAGGGCCAGGACATTTATGATCAACTTGAATTTAACCTTTTAAAAAAAGGGTAGATACCTAATCAATTTTCCAAAAAAACTTAATCAAATGAAAACTATAAATTTTAGTAAATTATTACCGACAGCCGCTTTTTTACTCGCATTTCTAAGTTGTACTACATTGGACGAAGATATTCTCGATGAGTCACTTACAGGTACTGGACAAGCGGAAATTGTAAGTGGATCCCTCGCTCCGGTGTATGGTATGCTACGACAAGTTTGGCTTCACACTACCCAATTTGGACTTCAGGAAGTAGCCTCTGATGAAGGAATCCTACCTTATCGAGGGGGTACGGACTGGTTTGATGGTGGAAAGTTTATTGCCATACATCAGCATCTGATGACCCCAACAAATAGTCTTGTAGGAGATACTTGGACCTTCATTACCTTAACTTTGTCCCGTGCAGTTTTAGCAGAGGAAAATATGCGGCTGGAGGTGAAAAATGGGAATTCAAGTGCCCAAAACCCACTATTGGAAATGGTAGCAATGAAGGCCTATTTGAACATGTTGGCCTTGGATAATTGGGGTATTGTTTTCAAAAAGGACACTCCAGACCAGCAATCAGAAATTCTTAGGGGGCAAAAAGCTATTGATTATATAGAATCCGAGCTGCTATCAGTTGTAAATGGAATTACAAGTACTATTGAGTCCGGCAGAATAAATAAACATACAGCGGAGGCATTATTAGCCCGTCTATATTTGAATGCAGCGGTCTATCGGGATCCCTATGGCACTCCGAATTTCAATGCACAGGATATGGACAAGGTGATCCAATACTCCACTAATGTGATCAATGGTCCCTATTCCCTCTCTCCTGAATATTTTGATTTGTTCAATGATAACAATAATACAAATCGTGAAATAATATTTTCATTAGATCAGCGTGGAGTCCTTCAAACCGAACATAGCAGGTGGCAATATTGGTCAATTTCCGGTGATCAAGTTCCAAGACCCGAACTTCCAAACACGCGTGGCACGGATGCGGTAGCTGCCACACCTGATTTCGTCCAAAGCTGGTATGACGCTTATGGTAGTGTGGATCCGGCAAAAGCGGATGCCCGCTTCTTCCAAGAAAATACAGTCATTCCTGAAAATCTCAGAAATCTATCTGGTGTGAACCCTACCAACGATGGGGATCATTACTACTGTGTAGATGCCAAAAATTTTGAAATGGACAGAGGGATTCTTCGAGGTGTAATTTGGGGTCCAAGAAAAGATGCAAGCGGAAAAATTATTACTTGCGCTGATGGAAAGGTAAGAATCTATCCTGTAATCAACAGACGAAGCAGTGGAGCAAACATTCGATATGTTGATCACAACTTCCAAGTAGATTTTACAAATAGCGGAAGTCTACACAATACAGGACACCGATTCGCCAAATATCAATTTAGCCGGACTGCTCCGAACTGCTGTTCAAACAGTAGTGTGGATATCGTTTTGATCCGATTGGGTGAAATTTATTTGATGCGTGCTGAGGCTAAGTTGAGAAAAGGAGATAATGCTGGAGCCCTAGCCGATGTCAATATACTGAGAACATCGAGAAACGCTCGTCCCGCACAGACCCCAAAGGCATTGACTTCCATTGATTTAACTGTGTTGTTCCGCGAATCAGGATTTGAGCTGTATTGGGAAGGTCTTAGAAGAACAAATCAAATCAGGTTTGGAAAATACGAGGATAGCTGGACAGAGAAGACTGACAGCGATGTGAATAAAAGATTATTTCCGATTCCTCAAAGAGCCATAGATGGAGCTTCTAATGAAACAGGCTTCTTAGTCCAAAATCCAGGATATTAATTGCTTTTTATCTTGTAATAAAGTAAAGCCGGTGAGATTTCTCGTCGGCTTTTTTCATAAACTTCCCTAATGTGTTTTACTCTCCTATTTTTATATTTGCAAGAAGATCACAAGCCAAACACTTTTTGCATTATGGGCTGAAAAGGCATTTTGTGATTTAGAAATTGGAGACGAGGAATATCCACCTTATTATCAATGGCAAGGTGAAAAGTCCATGATGTTCTTATATTGTCAGATTCAAGCCTAAGTAATTGATTCACTGTGATCAGGAAAAATCACATGTCATAATCAGCTGAATATAGACCCGGAATTTTCGAAGAGCTAGTACATTCATTGGCTGATCGTCAAGTGAACTTGATCTAATTTAAAACGATTATTAAGATAAATGGTGTCAGGTAAACGAAATATACTTTCTAGAGAAAATGGAATCAGAATTAATCCATATCAAAAATATGGTCTGCCCCCGCTGTATCAGCGCGGTTGAGGAGATTTTGAAGGAACAGCAAATTCTTTATGCTGAAGTAAAGCTTGGTGAGGTAAATCTGACCAACTCTATTTCTACCGTGCAAAAGGAGAAGCTAAACGAGGCACTCAAATCAAGGGGGTTTGAACTATTAGAAACTGAGAAGTCAAGTCTTATTGCCCAAATTAAAGCTGCGGTTATCGCTCAGATTCATTATTCAACTTCCCCTATGAAGGAGAATTTCTCTAGTTATTTGGCTGATCGTTTGAATCATGAATACACTTCCCTGAGTAAACTTTTTTCGTCAGTAGAAGGAATAACGATTGAAAAATTCATCACTCGTCAGAAAATAGAAAAGGCCAAAGAATTGATTTTTTACGATCAGGTGAGTTTGGCAGAAATCGCTTTTCAATTGGATTACAGCAGCACCGCTTACTTATCCTCCCAATTCAAGAAGGAGACAGGGATGACTCCGTCGGAATTCAAGAAGCAAAGCGATCCAAAGCGAAGAAGTCTGGATTCGATCTGATTCTGGGTTTTTAAGCTTCAAAAAAGGCAATTCTACTCAAAAGGAGATTGACCATTTCTCAAAATCTTGTAAACATCCACCAAAATTCCATAAGTCTTCCGGATTTTGATTTTCGACCTTTACACTATGGAAACTGAAACTCAGCAACTCACTAAACGCACTTTTCCTGTCTCAGGCATGACCTGCGCAGCTTGCGCCTCCAGCGTGGAGACAATCTTACAGTATACAGACGGCGTCAAATCAGCCAATGTAAACTTTGCTACGAATACGGTTCAGGTGGAATTTACAGACGAAACGGATGCTGAAAAGCTAAATCAGGCTCTTACTGCTATTGGCTATGGTATAATCATCTCTGATGAAAACACAACCAAAGTAGTGGCCGAAGCTCAGGCGGAGGAATATCAGAGAATCAAATCCAGAACAATCTGGTCAGGTATTTTGACTCTGCCGGTGGTGGTGATCGGTATGTTTTTTATGGATTGGGAACTCGGCAGATGGATTTCGTTAGTACTGAGTATCCCGGTATTATTCTATTTCGGTCAGCCCTTTTTTATTGGAGCATGGAAGCAAGCTAAGAATTGGAAAGCGAATATGGACACGTTGGTGGCGCTCAGTACTGGAATTGCTTTCTTGTTTAGCTTGGCAAATACGCTATTCCCTGAGTTCTGGCTTTCTCGAGGAGTTTCGCCACATGTTTACTATGAGGCCGCAACGGTGATTATCACTTTTATCACGGCGGGA
>JBBQDY010000134.1:0-8023 GCA_038320155.1 Cytophagales bacterium | reverse complement strand
CAAAATTTTAAGAATTATAAGCCCATTTTTCTTGAATGAGCAATCTGATCTGGAATTTTCGCCCAATATTTCCATGCACAAAAAAAAGAATTTCATTAAGATACTGGTCGGTATCGCTTTTTTCGCGTTGTCGGTGTTTTTGTATGGATTTATCAAAGAAGTTGGGGTAGGTCATCCTGTTCTATTTGTTTTACTGACTACCGCCTTAGCATTTAAGATCCTAAAAGCACTTTTTGAATGGTATCATTACGCCGGGCTTAAACCCCGCAAACTGGAGAAGAAAAATAATGGTGAAATAGGAAATAAAACCGTGGACATGTTTACCACAGCATGTCCCGGTGAACCATTTGAGATGTTTGAAGAAACACTCAAAGCCATGGTAGCTGTTACCTATCCACACAAAAATTACCTTTGTGATGAAGGAAATGATCCCGCTCTTAAAAAACTATGCGAGGATCTTGGTGTGATTCACGTGACCAGGTCAACCCATGAAAATGCTAAAGCTGGGAATATCAACAATGCCTTGGCCCAATCTAACAGTGAATTTTGTGTCATCCTTGATCCTGACCATATACCCTTTCCCGATTTTTTGGACCACGTATTGGATCCTTTTGAGAACCCAAGGGTCGGGTATGTCCAAATAGTACAGGCTTATTATAACCAATCAGAATCATTTGTAGCGAGGGCTGCTGCTGAGCAGACTTATATGTTTTATGGTCCATATATGGAAGCGATGGACAATTTTGGGACGGCACAGGCTATAGGAGCTAATTGTACGTTTAGAAGAACAGCGTTGGACTCAATCGGAGGGCATGCTCCCGGTTTAACTGAAGACATGCACACCTCCATGTTGCTCCATGCCAAAGGATGGGAATCAGTTTATGTTCCAAAAATTTTGTCGAGGGGTTTGGTACCAAGCAGCATTTCCGCCTATTATTCACAACAGCTCAAATGGAGTAGAGGAACCTTTGACCTTTGGTTGAACCTGTTCCCAAAGTTATTCAAGAATTTTTCGTGGCGGCAGAATGTCCATTACGGGCTTATGCCTGTTTATTATATTTTTGGGCTGATCGCAATCATTGACATTGCTGTTCCTATTTATTCCTTGATTACTGGTGAATACCCCTGGCTTTTAGACCCGCTTATTTTTTTCGCATACTTTATGCCTTTTCTTGTTTTTGGACTTATCGTACGATTGTATGCCCAAAATTGGCTGCATGATTCCCATGAACAGGGAATCCATGTTTTTGGAGGATTGATGCGGGTGGGAACCTGGTGGGTATATGTTTTGGGCTTTGTATACACCCTCCTCAATATTAAAGTACCTTACATTCCCACACCTAAAGAATATACTTCCAAAAATGAGTTGCTTTTGGGATTACCCAATTTGGTTGTGGCAATTATTTCTCTTGGAGCAGCCTTATATGGTTTGAACCAAGACTGGCAACCTTACAGTTTCTTAATGGCCTGCTTTGCCATTTCAAATGCCATCATCTTTTTTCTGGCATTCTCAATAGGACAAACCTACTGGGTAAATGCTGTCAGAAACCTATGGAAAGGCTGGAAAGACTCCAAATATATAGTTTCCTACCAGATATCCTATCATAAATTTAGTAAGGTTGGGGCACCATTGATTATAGTGTTTTTGATCATAGTTTCCGCATTCCTAATTCCTTTAAAATTGGATTCCAATGTAGAAAAGGAGCTTTTGGCTTTAGATAAGGAATTTGGAGGATTTTATCTTGGAATTAAATTGCCTTTGGAAGAGAAGGATAGCAATTTGGCTTTGGTAAATGAAAACGGTTTAGCAACAGGTCAAAATTGGTCGGTCATTGCAACCAGACTACCTTGGAATCCCAAAGATCTACCTATCCACCAATGGCAAAAGATTATCCAGCATGGTGCAATGCCTTTGATTAGTTGGGAACCTACAATAGCTGCTTTTGAAGAATTCAGAGACCATCCAGAACTGGGACGAAACCGAAAGGTTTTTAACTATATTCAAAAAGGCTATTTTGATAACTATATTGACCAAACTGCTCTTGCCTTAAGGAATTTGGGCTTTCCTGTTTTCTTGAATTTCGCCCCGGAAATGGATAATCCGGTGAATGCTTGGTCTGAGACTGGTGGCAATACTCCTGAAGAATTTATCCAAGCCTGGAGGTATGTACATGACCGCTTCGAAATTCTTGGGGTACAAAATATCACCTGGGTCTGGAACCCATCAAAAGCCACAGGCATAGAGGCCTATTTCCCAAGTGGGAATCAATATCCGGAAAGTCGGTACGTGGATTGGATCGGAATCAGATGCGTTCCTGATTATTCCATGGATCATGAAAAGGAACAGGAGGATTTTACCTCTCTTTATGAGCCATTCCTGGAAAAAATTCAGGCATTGGGTATTGAACTTCCCATCATGTTGACAGCGATGGGCTCACCGTCTAATGTTGAGGTAAATGTAGCATGGACTATGAATTCCCTAAAGAAAATAAAATCAAACTACCCTGAAATTAAGTCGGCCATTGTTCAACCCGATAGCCGGGAGATAAAGCAGCAGAAGAACCTCACTTTGCAAAAGGCAGGATTGATGGACTGGTTTAGGGATAAATCCACTCCAACAAAGTTTTTAGAAGTATTCCCTAACCCTGGATTAGTAGCCTTTCCAGAGTTGGTTGATAACGAGAAAAAGCAAATTAACCACACAATTAAGGGCTCTTATGGTAATTTTTCAATGGAGGTGGATGGGACAAAATTCTATATGAAAGGAGTCTGTTACAGTGCAGGAAGTGAATGGCGAGAAGGTTATTTGCCGTTATCTATAAAACAACTGCAGCATGATTTTCAACAAATTAAGGAAATGGGCGCCAATACCATCAGAAGGTACGAACCCAGCATTTATGACCGAAACATCCTAAAAGTAGCAGACCAATATGGGCTTAAAGTAATGTATGGATTTTGGTTTGATCCTACCATTGATTACTACAAAGACAAAGAAGCCATAAAGTCCTATGAAAATAAGGTATTGCACTATGTCAAAAAGTACAAGGATGAAGAAAGCATCATAGCTTGGAACATAGGAAATGAAACGTGGGGATTGTTAAAGAAAAGTTTTGAAAAGCCTTATTTGACACTCACCAGAAGAGCTTACTTAACATTCTTGGAAGATCTGGCGCAAAAGATTCATGATATTGATCCCTCAAGGCCGATTTTTTCCACCGAAGAACATGAATATTACCAAATGTCCAGTACGCTATATGAGATGGCTACCTATGCACCATCCCTAGATGTAATCGGAATTAATTCCTATTACAAAGAGAATATTGAAGTTTTAAAAGATGTCATATCCGAATTTGATACATTAAGACCTTACGCCGTGACGGAATTTGGTCCAAAGGGCTATTGGAGCCCGGAATTTGGAGATTATTGGAATGATACCTTACTTATTGAATTATCGGATGTAAGCAAAGCTTTGTGGATCAAAAAGCAATGGACAGATTACATAGAACCCAACAAAGGCTTTAATATAGGCGGATTTGCATTCAGCTGGCGGGACAGGTATGAAGGCACCGCGACATGGTTTGGCTTAACCGATTACAAAGGTCGATTGAAACCGGCTTACCATTACTTGCAAACTGCTTGGGTAGGGCAGAAACTGGAGGAATTTCCTGAATTGAGTATTGTGGGGCATTGGTATCCAATTGCAACAGGGGATAAGATCTGGTTGACTGCAGCAACTACCAATAACTATAATGGAAAACTTTCCTATGAATGGGAAGTCATTGACGACAAAAAATGGAACATGCCCACAAAGATCACAAATAACATCAATGATTTCCAAATTGTAGAAATAGAAGCCCCCAGCAAGAATTCAAGTTATAGGGTTTATGTATATGCTATAGATTCGCTAGGTAATGTTATTACCAGTTCAAGACCACTACTATTGAAATAAATTATATTAATATCTATTGTGGTTAAGGTTAATAATAATTTAAATATTTTAACATCATGTTATTTTAGATAATTGGTATCAGTTGTATTGTACAGCATACATAAGGGGATTAGTTAGTGCCTGCTTAGAAAATAATAAAGTGTTAAGTTAATAAAAAACAAGAGTAATTTTTGATTTTAATGGAATTCAAGAGCAAAAATTTTTAAATTAAATAGGATAGGTTTTATTTTTTGAACAAAAATATAATTTGAGTTTTATGTGTATCCGCAAGGCTGCACGTAGCCAAATTTATTGCTAAATTGATTAGAAAAATCCCTCCCGATATTCGGGACAGGCTCTTACCCCCTTTGATCCCGATGCCCATCGGGAGGGGAATTTGATCCGATTCCAACCATGATCTTGTTTTAAATCTATACGTGCACTTATGAGGATACACATATTGAGTTTAAATAATCAGTGCCTTACGGACTAACAAAGAATAACGCCCGGTTTGGGATAAAGTCAAAGTGCTTAAAGCTGATTCATTGAGAATAATATTTGCTAGAAATGCAATTGTGGCCAAAGTACACAAAGTGGGTAGCTAAATTGTTGACATAAGGGATAAGTCATAGAATTATGAAATTGGACCTAATCAAACTTTTGATTTCCTATATATTTTTTTGAAAATCAATATTGGGAATTTGGTCCAAGATTAATCTAAAATCCTTGATCGGATTAATTAAAAACGAAATTCACGAAGAAACCAATAATTAGAGTGTCGCAATCGATTGCGAGGATTTAAGAACGGAGCTATATGTATTTTAGTTTAAATTTAGAATTCATATACTGAAGAAATTCAGAAAAATAAACTTTAACAGAGAGCGTGTTATTCTTCTTTCAATCTTTTGAGATGAATCATTGCATGGCATGGTGATTGAAAAAATTTTTTAAAAAAAAGAGCCAATTTTCTTTTGGCACAGGAACTGAAATTTAAATAGCGCTGATTTATTTTATTAAAATCCGCTTTGCACCCTAGTTTCCCTTCTTATCTTTTTGATTTAAAACCCTTTTCTTGCCACCCAATAGGTCTAAAATGTTAGACCTAAAACAAGTTTATTCATGAAAAAAATATTTATTTTCGGATTAACGCTAAATCTTTTTTTATCGGTAATCACCCAAAATTATTGTTTTAGCCATCCATTTTTGAACTCTGATTATTATCCCAAGGATGATAAAAATTCTTCTCTAAAACTTCCTATTGGATTTAATGTCAAAGAAAGGTTTAAAGAAACTACAAATTATATTTTCCATGTGAGACCTTTCTCTCACAAAGAATTATTGGATGTAGGTCATTCGTCAGATCCGATGGAATTTTTAAATGTGTCTAATGACCTAGATAAGCCTCAGTTGATAGCCAAGAGTAAAAATCGTTCCAAAATAAGTAACGTAGAATATGAAAGTAATGAATTGGGTTATGTTCCGGGAGAAAAACTAACATTAACAGCCGAACCCAATCCAGGATTCAAATTTTTAAATTGGACAGTTGATGGCCAAGAAGTAAGCAAAGATCTTACTTATCAATTGATAGTGCCCTCAAAAAATATAAGTATTAAGGCAAACTTTGAGAAAGAGTTTGAAGTGCCACCCGGTACAGCTTCGGGAACATCCTTACTGGAAGGTTTGGTAGCGTTTTACGAGATGAACACCAATTTGTCTGGTGTACTCAAAGACTCTCATGGCCAAAACCACGGTGTAAGCACCCAAATCAGCCATGTAGATGGTTTCAATGAAAAGGGTAAAAAGTATGGAGGAATATCCTCGATTTCAAGTGTGCCTCATAGCAACAGCCTGAACCTATCAACTGAATTCACCTTGATGGCCGATATTTTCCGAGAGGGAAATGGTCAGGCGAATAGTAGCATTATAATAGGTAAAACATTTTCAACCACTTGGCCTGAAAACCAATCTTATTCCATGGCGATTACAAAGGATAATAGAATAAGAATCCGGACGAACATTCCTGTTTTACAAGACTGGATATCTTCACAGACAGTTCCCTTGGGAAAATGGGTAAGGGTAATTGCAACCTACAAATCAGGTGAAGGGTATAGTTTGTATATGGATATGATTGAGCCTGAAAAATCTCCTCAGTTTTCCGGCACCATAGCAAAATCTGAGCTGGAATTGACAATTGGTTCAGCTTCACTTATTAACAATGCAGCAAATAATAGAAGATTTGAAGGAATCTTGGATAACTTAGGAATGTGGAGCAGACAACTTTCGAAGGATGAAATTGCAAAGCTGATAACAACTAAAATCACCTATCCCGATTTTGGTGGAGCACAGAAAACAGCTGCCATTCGAATCGTTTCTCCGGTACAAAATTCTCAATTTGAAGAATTGAGCGATATTGAAATTAAAATTGAATCAGAGGACAATGGCGCCAAAATCCAAAAAGTTGAGCTTTTCAATGGCACAACACTGATAACCACGCTGGATTCCAATACTCTCAATTACACTTGGAAGGGTGTTCCAGTTGGCCAATACGGCATTAAGGCAAAAGCTTTCAATGGCGATGGGTCATTCACCGAGTCGGCTCCTGTCGCGCTTAATGTTGTTGCAAAAGCAAATGTGAATTCAGGGACATCATTACTGGAAGGATTAGTTGCATTTTACGAGATGAATACCAATTTGTCGGCCGTTCTCAAGGACTCTCACGGCCAAAACCATGGGGTAAGCACGCAAATCAGCCATGTAGATGGTTTTAAGGAAAAAGGAAACAAGTATGACGGAAAGTCCTCGATTTCAAGTGTTCCACATAGTAATAGTTTGAACCTATCAACTGAATTCACCTTGATGGCCGATATTTTCCGAGAGGGAATTGGTCAGGCGAGTAGCAGTATTATTATTGGTAAAACATTTTCATCACAATGGTATACTAACCAGGATTATTCAATGGCGATTACAAAGGACAATAAAATAAGAATCCGGACAAATATTCCTGATCTGAAGGATTGGGTATCTGGACAGACTGTTCCCTTGGGAAAATGGGTAAGGGTAATTGCAACTTACAAATCTGGTGAAGGGTATAGCTTGTATATGGATACGATCGAGCCTGAAAATTCCCCACAGTTTTCAGGAACCATAGCTAAATCAGACTTGGAATTAACGATCGGTTCAGCTACACTTAAAAACGATGCAACAAACCTCAGAAGGTTTGAAGGTATTTTGGACAATGTTGGAATCTGGAACAGGCAACTTTCAAAGGATGAGATTGCAAGGTTAATAACAACAAAAATCACTTATCCCGATTTTGACGGTGCACTGAAATCATCCACCATTCGAATAGTTTCTCCGGTACAAAATTCTCAATTTGAAGAATTGAGCGATATTGAAATTAAAATTGAATCAGAGGACAATGGCGCTAAAATCCAAAAAGTTGAACTTTTCAATGGCACAACACTGATAACCACGCTGGATGCCAGTACTTTTAATTACACTTGGAAGGGTGTTACAGTAGGCCAATATAGCATTAAGGCAAAAGTTTTCAATGGCAACGGGTCATTCTCCGAGTCGGCTCCTGTAGCGATTAACGTCGTTGCAAAAGCAAATGTGAATTTAGGAACATCCCTACTGGAAGGTTTGGTGGCATTTTACGAGATGAACACCAATTTATCTGGTATACTGAAAGACTCTCATGGTCAGAACCATGGGATAAGCACACAAATCAGCCATGTAGATGGTTTTAAGGAAAAAGGAAAAAAGTATGACGGAAAATCCTCCATCTCAAGTGTTCCACATAGTAATAGTTTGAACTTATCAACTGAATTCACCTTGATGGCCGATATTTTCCGAGAGGGTAATGGTCAGGCGAGTAGCAGTATTATTATTGGTAAAACATTTTCATCACAATGGTATACCAATCAGGACTATTCCATGGCCATTACAAAGGACAATAAAATAAGGATCCGGACAAATATTCCTGATTTACAAGACTGGATATCTGCCCAGACAGTTCCTTTGGGGAAATGGGTAAGGGTAATTGCAACCTACAAATCAGGTGAAGGATATAGTTTGTATATGGATACAATTGAG
>JBBQDY010000133.1:0-8042 GCA_038320155.1 Cytophagales bacterium | reverse complement strand
GAAGAAGCAATGCTAAAGCAAATTCAGGAAAAGAGAAATATCCAAACCTCAGAAGATGCCCAAGCGGTAATCAACGGCTTTATGCGAATCGCAGGCGCTAATGATGCTGAATGGTTACCGCTTTACTATGCCGCATTAACTCAAACCGAAACTGCATTTCGATTCGATGTGAACAAAGATCAGTATTTTGATCAAGCGATAGAGATTACGAAACAAGCAGCTAAAATCTCTCCTGCTAACTCTGAGATCACTGCATTGCATGGCTATATCTTAATGGGAAAAGTAAGTGTAGATCCTGGAAGTCGAGGTCAAAGTCTAAGTCCACAGGTGATGGAGCTTTTTGGAAAAGCGATCGCTCAAGACAGATCAAACCCAAGAGCAGTTAACTTGATGTCTCAAATGGAACTCGGTATGTCAAGATTCTTCGGATCAGGACCCGATAAAGCTTGCGGAATGGCAAGAATGAGTATGGAGCTTTATGAAAAAGAAGAAGCTAAAACATCGGATACTTATATTTTACCAACTTGGGGGAAGAACCAAATGGTCGAATTGATGAAGAGTTGTAATTGATGTTTATTTATTAGTTAACAGCCAAAATAATTTAGCAAATCCTTTCATGAATTACTTTTGAAGGGATTTGCTGGTTTTTATTTATCTTCCAAACCATGCAATTAATCATAGAAAAAAAAGAGGAACGAATCAGTCATGGAATCTGGACTAGCCTACCAAAATTCCTGGTGATCAATTTATTGATTGCCACTATTTTGACGGTTTTCTTTTGTCCAAGTTGTTTGTTTTCATGGAAGGGGCTACTCTCTATTCGTGAGGATTTTATGTTTTCTTTTCTCATTTCCTCGGTGTTAAGCTTTGGAGGGAGCAGGGTGGAAGACTTTTTTGAGCCTCGAGTCTCGTGGATCAAGCAACCCATCAAACGCTTAATCTTGACTATCGTCACCTATATGGTCTACTGTTTTGTGGCCACTTTCATTATCGCATTTTTCATTGGGTGGTTTTTTGGGTATTTCACCTTAGAGAAAGTTCAGTTGATTTATTTGGTCAATTCTACCAAACTACCGATGATTATTGCGTTCATTTTCATGTCTCTTTTCACTACTAGATCTTGGCTTTTAGAATGGAAAAAATCAGCTACTGAAGCAGAAAAGCTTCGAACTGAAATGTTGGCTAGCCAATACCAAAGTTTGAAGGATCAATTGAATCCACATTTCTTATTTAACTCCTTAAATGTACTTTCCAATTTGGTCTATGAAGATGCGGATCGATCAGCTGAATTTATTTTGAAGCTTTCAAAGATCTATCGTTATGTGTTGGAAGTTCAACAGGAGGAGTTAGTTTCCTTGGAAAAGGAGTTGGATTTTGCTAGCAATTACCTCGAGCTTCAGAAAATCCGATTTGAAGAGAATCTTGTATTTTCCATCAAAGTAGGCGCTCCTCAGGATTTTTACTTACCCCCACTTTCGTTACAACTTTTGTTGGAAAATGCCATCAAACACAATGAAGCGAGTCAGGAAAACCCACTTTTTATTTCCATCAATCAAAAGGATGACAAACTGTGGATAAGTAACACTTTTCAACCCAAACCTATTTCTACAGAATCCTCAACAGGGTTGGGATTGTCTAATATCAAAAAGCGCTATGAAATCTTAAGCAATCAGACTATTACGGTCAATCAAACTGCTGATGAGTTTTTGGTTCAGCTTCCGTTATTAAAGTTGTCCACATGAAAATTTTGATTATTGAGGACGAGCGACAAGCTGCAAATCGACTTATCAGGCTAATAGGAGAACATTTTGAACTTGCAGAGATAATTCAAGATACTGATTCAGTTAAAAAAGCAATCAATTGGTTTTCTGAAAATTCAGCTCCTGATTTAATCTTTTGCGACATCCAATTGGCCGACGGGATTAGCTTTGAAATCTTTGAAAAAGTAAAATTATCCACACCAATTATTTTTACCACAGCTTTTGATCAGTATGCTATAAAAGCGTTTCAGGTAAATGCGATTGACTATTTACTCAAACCTATTGATCCAAAAGAATTGGAACGGGCAGTAGCAAAATTTAAAGCCCATCAGCTTAAGCCAAATTTGGATTTTGAAGCGATCAAAGAAATGCTGTCTCCAAAAGCTACCACTTTCAAGTCTCGCTTTTTAGTGCGATTTGGAGAGAAGATTCAAAGTATCTCCACTGAAGAAGTAGCATTTTTCTTCAGTACTGAGCGAGTCACTTTTATTCAAACTAAGGAGGGGAAGAAATTTGTATTAGACCAAACACTCGAGCAAATTGAAAACCAAATTGATCCTAATTTATTTTTTAGATTGAATCGAAAATACCTTTGTTCCTTTCCATCGATTTCTGATATTTTTACCTATTCCAATAGCCGATTGAAGGTAAAGCTTAGCGAATGCTCCGACGAAGACATTATCGTCAGCAGGGAAAAAACAGCTGACTTCAAAACCTGGCTTGACGGATAAAACCAAATTATGGAAGAAAACAAAATAGACACCGATCGAAAACAAGAGCAACTCACCTGGTTGGAAAATCTTCAACGCAATAGCTGGGAACCGGAAGTCATCATTTCAGGAATTACGCTAGCCTTTCTCTTTATTTTCCCTTCAAAGATCTACGAATTCTGCGCTTACCTGAATCAAGATGTGGGAGTGGGATCTACTTTCAGCAGCCTTTTAGTTTTTTATCTAACTGGCATTGTAAGTGTTTTCAAGATTTTCTTTGTGGTCCATTTATGTTTGAGGTTTATTTGGACAGGTTTATTGGGTTTGAGTTATGCTTTTCCAGCGGGAGCTATTAATGACAAACTTTTCAAAGTTGCCCGAACTTATAATTATCAAAAGCCATCTCATATGGTCCTGCGTATGGAGAAAATCTGCAGTATGACCTTTGCTTTTCCAATTTCCATAGTAATTACATTCCTCTTTATTACCATTTACCTAGGTCTTTTGATCTCGATTTATGTATGGTTAGATCTCAATTTTTTTGTGGTCTATTTGATCTTTATGGGTTCAATGATGCTATTTGCAGGGTCAATGCTAATTACAGCAAAATCAAAATTTAAACTTTGGTATGCGCAATCTATGGTCAGTAGCATTAATGCTATCTATCAAAGTAATCTTGGCAAATGGTTTACAATTGGCTATAGTTTTTTCATCTTGGTATTAGCAACTCCAGTGGTATTTTCAGATATAAAAGATTTTTCTCTTTTCATTAATGAGCGAAAATTGACTGATTTTGAAATGGAATGGCCAGCAAAAAATCATCATTATGAAGATCAGCATGATCCCTCGAAACGTTTTCCACGAGGATTTATTTCGACAGAAGAAATCTCGGATAATTTTCTGAGGCTTGGAATTGGCAGATATGAAGATGATCATAAAGTAATTCAAGATTTGAATAGCCAATTCAAAAATTCACTTGATAGTTTGAGCTGGGGAAAAATCGAAAATTCGGGTGACTTGCATCGAATCTACTTGGACGATACTTTAATTGCAGTGGATCAATGGGCCAAAAACCGATTGGCCGTCAGTGGACAAAAAGTGTATCAGGCAGGTATTGAAATCAGCCATCTCGAAAATGGGATACATGAAATCCGGGTTGAAAAACTACTTCTCGTATACGGTTTTATTGACAGTAAACCTGAAATCAGACTTAGGGAAGAGTGGTCAGTTTTCAGCTTTGTGAAGAAATAATTTTATAAAAGAGATTTATTAAATTATGTGGTCTTATTGAAAGACTAGATTTTTCCAAAATCAACCCACAAAAAAAGCGAGACTAGTCAGTCTCGCTTTTTACTATTAGTTCGATTTCCTCTCCAGATTCATCTATGAATCTGTATTCCGTCACCGGTAGGGAAGAATCTTTGATCAGTTTAATCCATTTGTAATACTTGAAAAACCACTTCACTCGCTGGCTATAAATACCACTTGTGAAGTACGCGTGCAGATAGGGATGCAGCCCGATTTGGATTTTGTCCACATTTTGGATAGTAGCCATATGCTCCAGATCTTTTTCCAGCTTATCCGCCACCATAATGGAGGCTTGGATTTTGCCGGTACCGTTACAAGACGGGCAGGTTTCTTTGGTTATAATATTGACCTCAGGCCTTACTCGCTGTCGGGTGATTTGCATCAGCCCAAACTTGCTCAATGGCAAAACAGTATGCTTTGATCTGTCAGACTTCATTTCTGAATTCATCGCTTCGAATATGACCTTTTTGTTCTCGGCCCGCTTCATGTCGATAAAATCGACTACGATGATTCCTCCCATATCCCGGAGGCGAAGTTGTCTGGCAATTTCTTTCACAGAGGCCAAGTTTGTCTTCAATGCTGTAGATTCTTGGTCACTTTCCTGATTGGATTTATTTCCACTGTTCACGTCGATAACGTGAAGAGCTTCGGTGTGCTCGATGATCACATATCCTCCCTGCGGGAGGCTGACCGTCTGTCCAAACAGGCTTTTGATCTGCTTTTCTATTCCAAAACTTTCAAATAACTTGGCTTTACCATTGTAAAGCTTGACAATTTTTTCTTTTTCAGGGGCTATAGTCCTGATGTAGGATTTGATCTGATCGTAAGTGGATTCTTCTTCTACAGTGATTGCGTCGAATGATTCATTGAGCAGGTCTCTCACAAGTGAGGAAGCCATGCTCATCTCTCCGATGATCTTGTCGCGACTCTTTGCTTTCAGCAATTTTCCCATTCCCTCTTCCCAATTGCTGAGAAGATTTCGAAGGTCTTTATCCAATTCCGTTACGGATTGGCCTTCAGCCACTGTCCGGATAATTACTCCGAAGTTGGCAGGTCTGATCGAATTGATGAGTCTCAAGAGGCGCTTTCTTTCCTCTCCGCTTCGGATCTTCTTAGACACATTGACTGAGTCTGAAAAAGGCACAAGCACGAGGTAGCGACCAGGTAGAGAGAGCTCACAGGAAAGTCGAGGCCCTTTTGTCGATATAGGCTCCTTGACGATCTGAACCAGTATTTGCTGGTTTTTGGATAGCGGATTGGAGATTTTCCCAATTTTCTCTATCTCAGTTTCGTTTTCGAAGCCCTTCAGCGTATAGTTGCTGTAATTGTTGTTGCGAACTTGCTTGGTGAACTTAGTCAAGCTGTTGAAATTTGGCCCCAAGTCTTGATAGTGAAGGAATGCATCCTTCTCATATCCTACGTCAATAAATGCGGCGTTAAGCCCATTGACGATTTTTTTGACCGTACCGAGGTAAATATCCCCAACTTTGAACGTGTTGTCCATCCCTTCGGAGTGCAACTCAATCAAACTTTTATCTTGAAGGAGGGCAATACGACTTCCGTTTTGAGCAGAATCGATTAACAATTCCGTACTCAAAGTCTCTTATTAATAATGTAAATGAACGTTGTACTAAATGAGAATAAGAAGAAGTGGATTACTTCTTCTTATGTCTGTTTTTTCTTAGTCTTTTTTTACGCTTGTGCGTAGCGATCTTATGTCTTTTTCTTTTTTTTCCGCAAGGCATAGTCTTTGGATTTAGTTGTGATATACTAATTTATAGCTTGTCAAGATAGCTCTGAATACTTCCCAAGATCATTTCATCCTGAGTCATTTCCTTCACTTTCTCAAACTGAGCTTTTGCTTTATTCTTTTGATTGGCTTCGAAATAGCTTACGCCCAAATAAAACTGTCCCTGAAGATTGCTAGGATGATACTGGATCAATTCCTCAAATCGCTCAGTGGCTCGCTTGTATTGGCCGGATTGCATAGATAGAATTCCCATGTTGAACAGTCCATCCTCGTTGGTTGGTTCCTCTGCCAAGACTTCTCTCAGCATCGTGATTCCCTGCATTGGGTTGGACGAGGACACATAAGTCATCGCTATTTTTGTTTTCAAATCTAATCTGGCTGGATCTTTATCCAACACCTGTCCTAAGTAATTTCGGGTCTGATCTGCTGTAAAGGAAACCTTATCGGTGTCCAATGCAAATCCGAAGGCCTCGTAATAGGCGTTGCCCGTTTTTTCGGATAATTCTTGACTGGGATACTTATCCGCCGCCAAACTTAGAAAATATCCAGCACTATCATACTTTGACAAGTCCCGATAAATTTCTCCCAATCGCTCCGAAGCCGAGACAAACTCTTCTTCTGGGGAATTATCTGAAATCTTCAGCTTAAGAGTTATAATCTCTTCAGCTTCTACAGGAGAGATCTCAGCATCATGGATTGCTAGTGGGTCAGTAGCTTCAGTCGGTGAAGCAGAATCTTCTTGCGAAATTTCCGTCGCACCAGCCTCATTATCTACCACCACTTTTGGAAGCGCATACAATCCTACGATCGCAACGATCCCTATTACCACAAGTATGAGCTGAGATCTTTTCATGTCAGTACTCTACAGGCTTAGTCCTGCGGAGCTAATTCTTTAATCTTTTTGCTACTTTTGATTTTCTCGATGAAAACCTTAGATGGTTTAAATGCTGGGATGTAATGCTCTTCGATTACGATCGCAGTATTTTTAGAAATGTTTCTGGCGATTTTCTTAGCTCTCTTCTTATTGATGAAGCTGCCAAAACCTCTCACGTAGATATTGTCTCCGTCAGCCATGGACTCCTTCACTACTTTGAAGAACGCCTCAACTGTCTGTGTAACATCATCTTTCTGGATTCCGGTTTTGTCTGAAATTTTGGTGATTACTTCTGCTTTAGTCACTTTGAATTTAATTTAGAAATGTTGAAATAAGCTTAACAACCTATTAGCCAAGTGTTTTTGGGACTGCAAATGTACGAGAACCAAAGCAATTAAAAAACAATTACAAAAAAATTAGCTTGGTTTGTAGTAAATATTTTATTCGCCAATGAACCTTAATGCTACTGATTATCAGCTGTTTTCCTATCAAATAATTAAATGGTATAAAGCTAATCCAAGAGAATTACCTTGGAGAAACACGACTGATCCGTATAAAATTTGGCTTTCTGAGATCATTTTACAGCAGACTAGAGTGGCTCAAGGCTTGCCTTATTATAATGCATTTACGGAAGCTTATCCAACGGTGAAGGACTTGGCACTTGCCCCCGAGGAAGAAGTTTTGAGACTGTGGCAAGGATTGGGCTATTACAGCAGGGCACGAAACTTACATTTTTGTGCTAAAATGATTTGGTTTGACCTAGGAGGGAAATTTCCCACCACCTATAAAGAACTCCTAGAATTAAAAGGTGTCGGAACTTATACTGCAGCGGCAATTTCAAGTTTCGCATTCGGTGAAGTGAAAGCTGTAGTAGATGGAAATGTATTCCGAGTACTGGCTCGCTTTTTCGGAATATACACTGACATCGCAAGCGGAAAGGGCAAAAAAGAATTTGAAGCACTAGCCAATCAACTCATCCCAGATTTAGAACCAGCTGCATTCAATCAGGCTATGATGGATTTTGGAGCAAGAATGTGCACTCCGAAAAACCCTAGTTGTAACGAGTGCCCAATTCAAAATCCATGTTTTGCTTTCAATAAGGGCATGGTCAAGGAACTTCCGGTAAAGATTAATAAAACGAAAGTCAAGGAGCGGGATATCCACTATTATGTAATCAAATGCGGTAAAAAATGGGTTTGGAACAAACGGACTGCAGGAGACATCTGGGAAGGGCTTCACGATTTTCCTCAGGAAGTAATCACACTCGGAGACCAGAGCCATGCAGGCAATAATTCAATAGTCACCTTTCCAAAAAAATACCGACATATACTGTCTCATCAGAAGCTTAATGTTCATTTTTCTGAGTTGCAAGTCCCGGAAAAAAACTACCAAAATCTTGCCGAATGGTGTGAAAATGAGGGTTATCTACTGGTAGCCGAAGAAAAAATAGATCAACTGGCAAAGCCAAAGTTAATCGTTAACTTTTTGAACGATACGCAGATTTAATTACCTTCATCAAGTAATTTTTGAATCTTAAAAACAGTAATCAATATGGCAGGAGTAAATAAAGTAATCCTAGTAGGCAATCTCGGTGCAGACCCTGAAGTAAAGTACCTCGAAGGAGATAATGTAGTGGCAAA
>JBBQDY010000132.1:0-8115 GCA_038320155.1 Cytophagales bacterium | reverse complement strand
AATTTTCTCTTTTTTTAAAAATCCGCCTTTGCTGATGTAGAGAATCGTTTTGGAGTAGCGATAATTATCCGTAACGGCCCTGTCATCCTCGCTGAAATCTTTTTCAAGTTTTTGATATGCTGTACCTCTTTCTTCCAGCTGTTTTTCATTTAATCCAAAAGTGGCTATCTCAGGATCGGTAAAAGTGACCCACGACATGTGATCGTTGTTCAGCTTTTTGGTAAGCGGTGAAAAAAGATTGTTTAAAATAATCCGTCCATGAAATTCAGCAGAATGGGAGAATTTAAGATCACCGGCAATATCACCACAAATCATTACATCTTTATTTGTAGTGCGAAGTTGATCATCAACTATGATTTTATGATCCTTTACTTCTATTCCTGCTATGTCAAGTTTTAATGGCTCTAGCAGCAATACTCTTCCAATCCCTACAAATACGGCATCGAAAGAAAGCAATAATTCATCACCATTATTTTTCTTTGAAATGGCTTCAGTGGCTGATGAAAATTTCTGCAGCGTAACACCAAAATGGAAGGTGATACCCTCATTCTGCATCCTGTCTAATAAAATACTGGTAACGGTTTTATGATCATGAGCTAATATTCCATCGCCTTTCTCAACTACAGTTACTTCGCTGCCCAACCTCTGCATTGCCTGAGCTATTTCAATTCCAATTGGTCCGCCACCTACAACCAATAGCTTTTTAGGAAGGTGGTTGAGGTGAAATATGTTTTCATTATCAAAATAATTTACCTTTTCAACACCTTCTATATCTAGTTTTCGTGGTTTAGAGCCAGTCGCTAGGATGATTTTTTCTGCAGAGAAAACTACGCCATTCACCACTACTTCATGTTTTCCTACAAAAGTTGCTTTCCCTAATACCACATTTATACCCTGCTCCGATAGCCAAGCAGCATTTTCGTGTTTGCGTATTATCTCCTGTCGGGCATGAACATACCCGATTGCTTTTTGTATATCTAATTCACCGCCTAGCGTGATGCCAAATGACTGTGCCTCCCGGGCTGCGTGCATCTGGCGTGCAACGTGTATCAAGGCTTTACTTGGCACGCAGCCATCATTTAAACATTCGCCGCCTACATCTTTATCGCTCCTTGCAATCATCGTTACTTTAATACCGATTTTTGCAAGGAACAATCCCACACTCAAACCTCCTGACCCGGCACCTATGACAATAACATCAGCTTTATTACCATCTTGCTTTTTGGCCATAGGAACTTAATTATTCTTATTTTCTTATTTCTGATGTGTGGACATTCAAGATTTGATCCTTTGAATAGCTTAAGCAATAGATTGCCTATATGCAGAAAATTTATCTGTATTCTGGGACCTCAGTTTGTATATTATCACTTGCAGGCTTTATTTCAAAATCAAGCTATTCTAAAGCGGCACCATATGGTTTTACGCTATTTAGATTTTCTCATTCGAAGGACAACATATATAATTATTCCAACCACTAGTACCACTAGAAATATTCCTACTCCGACTCCTGCTTTGAATATATCTCCAATTACTGAACAACTTGAAAATATTGTCATAATGGAAATTAGAAGCGCGGTGATGAATGTTTGTTTTTTCATAGCTCCATATTAGTTTTGGGTAAATTCATATCATGATGACCATCATTTTTGAGTTCGTTGTGACCATCGTATAATTTCGTTTTGCCTTTTTCTATTAATGCCTCAGCATCTTCCATAATCAATTTATACTTAGCTGCTATGTTTTCCAATAATAAATCAAATTGCACTTGAATTTCTCCCAAAGAGTCTTCTCCTTTTTTGGAGATTTTTCTACGGGTTTCTGTGCCTTTTTCAGGAGCCAATAAGATCCCTAAAGCTGCACCAGCGGCTGCGCCTACCATAATTCCTAATAATAATTTTCCTGAGCTCATAATTTTTATTTTTAAAATTGTTTAATTAATTAAATTTTCTCTTTAGTAAAACTCTTATAATTGAGATCTTAAGATATTGATTACATTTTATCTTTCATCTCCATTTTCATCTTCATCTTGGCTTTCTTTATTTCTTCCATAACTTCCTTACTGACTGAGTTTTCGTCAGTATAACCTGTGTCTCCTTTAGGCACAGTAAACTGGAAGGATTGCATGTAAGGAGATGTCTTTTTTTCCAAAACAAATTCCTTTATGGTTTGTGTATAAAAATCCCTTGCTGCCTGTACTGTTTTTTTACCCGTTATAACATCGTTGGCAAGATTCAAAGCCAAAAAATTCGCTCCTTCAAAATCACATTTAGCCGATATTACCCCATCTGTTCTTTGCGCACTCACACTTCCATCATATTCTGCCAAGTCACTGAATTTGTTTGCTGGAACTTTGTAATCAATTACCTGCTCCATTACGTCGGTGTGGTCAACTGGGAATAAATGTTTGGTTTCAAAGTCATAAATGATGGTTTTTTTCCAGGGACCGTTATTGTGCCAGACTAGCATGTGAGGTGTAGTTGCATTTGGCTTTCCATATTTGTCCATCATTTCTTTGGCTGCCTTTTGTGATGCTTCGGGCCAGCTTTTTAAATCCGGCATCGTCATTTCATCCATGTGCATTTTATGTTTTTCCATTGACATCTTTTCCTTTGCCATCTTATTTTTATCCGCTTGATTTGTGGTATCCTGTGCATTAACCTGTTGGGATAAAACCGCTGTAAATACTATTAGTACAGATAGCATGATTTTTTTGAGTTTCATTTCTTTTGAGTTTAATTGTGCGAATTATTTGATTGATATTTATAATATTTGTCTTTATCTTTAGTCTGACATCTTTTCTTTCAAGTTGATTTTTTTTGAATCGGTTATGTCTAGACCAGAATCTATAAGTTTTGATTAGCATTAATCTATAATTCCAGATTGGAGTAAAGTTCTGACCCTATTTATTTTGTTATGATGTAAATCATTTACTTTTCCTTTATAGCTATTACGGTTTTCTTTTTTGCGATAGTTCAATTTTAAAATAAGAATTAGACGATATTAAAATTCAGCTTACTGATTAAATGCGGATTTTAAATCAGTTGCAACTAATGCTTGTGCCTCTTTAGCCTGTTCGACAATAGCTGCCATACCAAAAAACTCATGTGTGGTTCCGTTATAAAGTTTATAATTAGTAGCTACACCAGCCGCTTTCAAATTATCAGCTAGCAATTTCCCTTCCGTTCTCAAAGGATCGTACTGTGCCCCAATAATTGTTGTAGGCGGCAAACCCTTCAAGTTTGCTTTTACCAAAGAGATCATCGGGCTGCTGCCGTCAGCAGTATTAGTTAAATACTTTTCAAAAAACCATTTCATCAATCCTGAGCTTAATGGCTTAGTGTTTTCGCTTTCCTTGTAAGAAGTAGTATTAAAATCGTACCCTGCAATTGGATATACCAGCACTTGATAGGACGGCAATTGTATTCCTTTATCCCTTGCCATCATACTTACCGCTGCAGCAAGGTTGCCTCCTGCACTTTCACCAACTACCGCTATTTTATTGGGATCACCTTTTATTGAAGCTGCATTTTCAACTACCCATTCGTATGCTGCAAAACTATCATCGTGAGCTGTTGGAAATTTATGTTCAGGTGCCTGTCTGTAAGCTACCGAAACCACTATGGCATCTACCTGATTAGCTAATCCTTCCGCAGAAGCATTATAGGTGTCAATGCCTGCAATCACCCATCCACCACCATGATAATATACAATTACAGGATATGAATCTTTACCTGTTTTAGGGGTATAAATACGAAGATGTATTTGACCTCCCGGCACTTCGATGTCTCTTCCTACTGTGTCGATTTTGTTAACTGGCACTTCAATGTTATGCTCTTTAATTACAGCCATGGCAGCATCAGCAGGTGTAGGTTGCTTTCTTGCTTCCTGTGCTGACAAGCTGGTGAGTGGAGGCGAGTTGAAACTTACCAACTTTTCTATCACTACAGCCATAGGATCTGTCATGTCTTTTCCCCAGTCCGGTTTAGGATCAGCAGGTGTAAGATCAACTTTGCTATTTGTTGAATCTGTCATTATTGATTCTGAATTATCCATGGTATTGGAATCAGTCATTGTTCTACTATTATTGCATGAGGAAAATAAGAGTAGACATGCAGCTGTAAAAATAGGAAGGCTATTCTTGTATGCTATATTTTTTATAAACGGAAAGTAAGTCATTTTTTGTTTTTTAAATATGTAAAATTATAATCGTTAGTCATTAATAATATCTATACCCTGGTATGGGAAAACATCTTTGCCTAAAATAATAGCAGCAATCGTTCTCGGCGGAGCCAAGGGGCTGCCGTTCATAAAAACGATCTGTCATTACAACTCCCGTCTGTTTTGGGGATTTTCAGAAATAATATTTAGCATTCGAAGAGTTTTAAATTCAACCAGTAGTCTTTTTTTAGCTTCGTTGACAGTTATATTAAGTAGAGTAGCTGCTTCAATTAGTGAATTGCATTGAGTGTTTATAAGATGTATTAGTTTCCCTTCTTTGGGTGGATTTATAGGTTTAGGGGTCATTCCAATTTCTTTCAGATATTTTGTTGTATAAGAAAATGTATATCGCAAAATTGCAGGGCAAAGTGCATATTTGATGTCTGAAAGAATTTGCTTTTGTTTTAAGTCGAGGAAAGCGCCCATAAAAATATCTTCTGCAAGGGATTTATCTTTTGTGATATTAAAAATCAACCCGTACATAGCTGAGGCGTATTTGTCATACAATTTTTCCCATGCCAGCGGATTTTTTGCTTGAAGCATGCTGATGATGTGTTTTTCTGATACTATTTCGCGTTGTAAAGACATAGTTGATTAAAGAATAAGAATGACAGTTAAACCAATATTGCTTCTGCAGTCTGCTTAAATTTAAGTTCGTGTCGTGAATAGTAAGTCAAATACTATGCTTCAAAATTAACTGCATTGAAAAGCGAGAATACACACATATGGGGAAAAAGGTTATAACATTCACATATGGTTGAGGATATTATTTCTCAATTAAATGGATCAGGTTGAGGATATTATTTCTCAATCAAATAAAGAGATTATTCAGTAGGTTTGAGGCTAAAATATTTAAGTATGAGGAGTAGAGTATCTAAGCGTACGATCGTTTATAGATTTTGTGTAAGTCTTTGAAGGTTTATTTAGCGCAAAAAGAGAAACGCTCTAAAGAATAAAATGTATATCACTTATAGACACCATTAAAATGTAATTACCCCTTCAATAAAGTGCCTTAAATGTGACTGTTCGTGAAATTGATTCGGTTGTCTCCCGGTCTCATATTTGGTAGGTGCCGCTCATGGAATTAAGTTAAAGTCTACTGACCGAAATCCAGATTCTTTAGACTTGAAATATATGGTTGCAAATGGACTAGTCAACATGATGATTCCAAAACTCACCTGCACAATTAAATCATCAAGCAAGCAAAAAATATAAATTAAAAGATTTATGTTGGTGCTGTTAGCGTGTGCCAGAATTAACCGAATGACCTTTATAATCGGTTAGTAGCCAAGTAAGGAAAACAGCTATTGCAAAAGCCAAATAAAAATTGCGTGATACTTCTCCTTCAACATTACCAAGATAAAAAGCGACACCTGTTAAAGCCAGTGAAACAATCAATTCAATTATTCCATGAACTCGAAATGGAATTATGTTGAATATTCCAAATTCAAATTTTGTTGTAATCGTTAAGATCAAATGTATTAAGGCTAAGGCATAGGTAACTACTGAAGTAATCTCAGGCAAAGCAAATAGAGTAGGCGATAGCAATAGAAATACAACAACTATATAATCTATCACTCCATGTATTCTTGAATTAAGTTTCATATGTTTTTCTTTTAATTTGAAGGTATAACTTATCGTCGTTATTTTTTTCTGGTGTGCGACTGCAGTAACGCTAACGGTAATTACGAGTGAGTAAAGGTTAGCGGATTAGATTGGGAGATTTTTTTGAGGAATTTGCTCCTTTTGAGTGTTTTTTTTTCTATTCTTTTTAATCAGAATTATTACATCCAAGCGCAAATGAAATCTTACGGCTGGTGACTTGAGACGGTTTTGTGATCGCTTCGCCTGCTGCCTGTGAGGAACTGTTGTTAGCTTCAAAAGGTGGGTACCACGTTGAAAAGTGCTATTTTTAATCGTTGATACCATATTTCAATTTCTTACACGATCTCCTTCTTGGGTGTCAAATTTGCAGGAAATAACCCTAGGAATTAATTGCAAAAATATTAGAATCTAGGTATTGAAATATCGAATGCAATTGCTTTACATTTGACCCGGCATACTGCCCTGATATATGACTTCACAGCGAAAGCGAATTTCTTTTCTTTTTGGTCTTTGCTGGTTTATAGGATTTCTCGCTTTTACTTCCACATCTTCAACAAATGATTCTGTAAATGGGCTTACTGGTACAGAAACAGTTCTGAATCAAGATCAAGCCCACGAAATTGATATTCGGATTAGTTCTGAACTTCCAAAAACACCTCCATTTAAAGTAGACTGGAGTCAAATCCATCGATTAAATACGCCCTGGATATCCGACGAACTCCGTATTAATTCAGCTTACCTAGCACCTTCCTTTTTTCAAAAATCCATCTCCCTATTCAACGTAAGGAAGACTTTTTGCCATTTTTTCTTCAGTTGGTAGAAACAAATAGTTTTCATTAAGCTCCTTCGAGCTAAAATTCTATTCTATCACACTAACCTTATTTTCCATGATTGACATTGATCCAGTGACAATGAGTTTGTCATTTCTATTATTCGGTGCTTTTTGCACCCCTTTCATCTATCATTCTGTTAAAGACTCACAAAAGCGAAAAGTACTTCTACTGAAGCTGACTGAACTCGCATTGTTAAAAGACGGAACGCCAACTCAATCGGATGTTTGGCGAAATCAGTATGCCATCGGCCTTGATCAAGAAAAGAAAATACTCGCATACATGAGATCTAATGCTGAGCCTTGGTCTAGTACAATCGATCTTCAGCAGGTGAAATCAGCTAATATTCAAAAAATCATTCGAGAGGTAAAAACAGGCAAGTCTAATAATACGGTGGTGGATTATGTAGGAATAGAGCTGAGTTACCTGCAGGAAGGATCCAAACCTACTGTCCTCGAATTTTATGACGGGGAATCATTTTCTGATCTGAACGGAGAATCTGTGCTCGCCGAAAAATGGGTGGAGCTCATCTCAACTTCACTGAATCAAAATTCAATTCCAAAGCCAATACTCATCAGAAATGCTACTAGCGCCTTAATATGAGCAGTCAAAAAGAATCGTGGGGATCAAGAACGGGCTTGATCCTCGCCATGGCTGGAAATGCCGTTGGCTTGGGGAACTTCCTGCGATTTCCCGTTCAGGCAGTTCAAAATGGGGGTGGGGCATTTATACTCCCTTACCTGATTTGCTTTGTCCTGATGGGCATCCCGCTTCTATTCGTAGAATGGTCCATCGGTCGATTTGGTGGTATAAGTGGCAATCACAGTACACCCTATATTTTGGATTCCATGTCCAAAAAGAAGATTTGGAAATACATCGGTGTATTTGGAATCTTCACCAATATTGCTGTAGTGGCATACTATACCTATATCGAGTCTTGGACTTTCATGTATGTATTGCACACCCTATTGGGGACCTTCACGGGAATGAGTAAGGAAGAAATCAGCCTCTTTTTTGACAACTATGTCAATCTCAGCGGCTCTGATTTTGGAATTCCGCTACTTCCTCTGATCGTCTATATCCTGGTACTGGGAGTCAATGTGTACATCCTCTCGACTGGTCTTGGAGGAATTGAAAAAGTGGCCAAAATCGGGATGCCGCTATTGATTCTGTTTGGAATTATTTTAGCCGTAAGGGGATGGACTATGGGGACAAGTTTTGCTTCTGCCGAATTTCCGGATGCGAATGCTTGGGATGGGATTAATTTTCTCTGGACTCCCCAATACAGCTCCTTGGCAGATCCTAAAGTTTGGCTGGCAGCGGCCGGACAGATTTTCTTTACCCTTTCAGTAGGCATGGGATCTATCCAATGCTACGCCTCTTACATTAAGGAAAACGAGGATATCGCATTAAACTCAGTCACAGCAGGATTTACAAATGAATTTGTTGAGGTATTGCTCGG
>JBBQDY010000131.1:0-8153 GCA_038320155.1 Cytophagales bacterium | reverse complement strand
CATAAAATCCACCGCCAAGCGCCTTGGATTTGACTTTTGTGGCATTGCCAAAGCGGAATTTTTAGAAGCTGAAGCTCCCAGATTGGAAGCTTGGCTCAATCAAAATTACCAAGGCCAAATGGCTTACTTGGCTAATCATTTCGACAAGCGGCTCGATCCCACCAAGCTCGTGGAAGGTGCCAAGACTGTCGTTTCACTGATCTACAATTATTTTCCTTCGGAAAAGCTTCCAGAATCCTCCATAGACATCAAACTTGCCAAATACGCCTACGGAGAAGATTACCATCTTGTGATTCGAGAGAAACTCAATGCCTTTTTGGAAATCCTTCGTGAAGAAATCGGAGAGATCAATGGTCGGGCCTTTGTCGATTCAGCTCCGGTCATGGAGCGACAATGGGCCCAAAAAGCTGGAATCGGATGGATTGGTAAAAACAGTCTGCTTTTGAATCGGAAAATGGGAAGTTTCTTTTTCCTCTCCGAACTCATCATTGATCTTGAAGTCGCGCCTGATTCCCCGATCACCCAAGATTTTTGTGGAACTTGTACCAAATGCATCGACGCATGTCCTACGGATGCGATCATAGAACCCGGAGTCGTGAATGGGTCTCAATGCATTTCTTATCTCACGATTGAGTTGAAAGAAAATATTCCAAGTGAATTCAAAGGCCGAATGGAAAACTGGGCTTTCGGCTGTGATATTTGCCAAGACGTCTGCCCTTGGAATCGATTTTCAAAACCACATCAGGAAACCAAGTTTGATCCCCATCCCGACCTTCAGGATTTTTCCAATCGGGAATGGATGGAAATGACAGCCGAGACTTTCGCTAAAGTATTCAAAAACTCTGCAGTCAAACGAGCCAAGTATGCTGGATTGAAACGCAATTTAGATTTTATCGAAAAGAGCTGATTCAGGCTTTTTTTGATTTCTTAATCCAAGCCCTTACCTTAAATGAAACTCCAACCACATGAAGCCTCAAGTAAACAAAGCCAAAAAGAAACCTAAGAAGAAGTTCAAATTAGGCCTGCCTCCAGCCGCATTGGTGTTTACCGGTGAAAAAAAAATCGACGCGGTAGATATCACCATGATCACCTACGATCAGGAAGGATTTAAAGAAGGCGTAATTACATTGGATCAACTTCCCGAAGTATTGACCTCCAAGCGAAAAGTCCTTTGGATCGATGTGGATGGCTTACACGATGTGGAATTGATTGAAAAAATAGGGGCGATTTTTTCTATCCACCGCTTGACATTGGAAGATATCCTGAACGTAGAGCAGCGTCCCAAAATGGAGGTATTTGACGAGTATATTTTTGCGGTTTTGAAAATGATCCAATGTCTAACACCTGAATCTGATATAGAGGAGGAGCAAATCAGTTTTTTGCTGATGGATGATGTATTAGTCACTTTTCAGGAAAAAAAGGGTGATGTGTTCTTCTATGTTCGAGAGCGAATTATTGAATTTAAAGGAAATATCAGGAAGCGGGCAGGAGACTATTTGCTTTATGCCTTACTCGATGCAGTGATCGACAATTACTTTTTAGTGCTGGAAAATGTAGGCGAGAAAATCGATGTATTGGAAGCTAGTGCGATGAACAATCCTAATACCGAAACGCTCAATAGCTTATACCGACAACGAAGAGAAATGGCTGAACTCCGAAGAACGGTCTATCCGCTTCGAGAAGTCATTGGCGGTTTTGACAAATACGCTGATCATAAAATAAGTACTGAAACCAAGCCTTTCATGAGAGATTTGTATGAAAATACGATTCAGGTTATTGAAACCTTGGAGGTATTTCGAGACATGTCATCGGGTGTGTTGGATTTGTATATGAACAGCCTCTCGAATAAGATGAACAATGTGATGAAAGTGCTCACAATGATCTCTACGATTTTCATTCCTTTGAGCTTTGTAGCCGGAGTATATGGGATGAATTTCGAGAATATGCCTGAGTTGCGCTGGGAGTACGGCTATTTTTACGTTTTGGCAGGAATGGGCACTGCGACTATAGGAATGCTGTTTTTCTTCCGATGGAAAAAATGGATTTAAGCCTACTGAAAGCGCATAATTACATCTTTCTTACCGTTTTTGAGAATTAACTGATTTCCATTCAGTTCAAAATATCGAACTGAAGAAAGCACTTCGGTAAATCGATTTTCAAAAGGAGTATCCTGACAAGCCATTCGAGTCATTCCCAAGTCACCGAATTTAAGTCGACGCTTGGATTCATCAGTGTATGGACCATAGATCCGATTGCATCCGCCTGTACCTGTGATAGTTTTTGTTCGATGGTCAAATATCAAGTTTGCATCTCTAGCAAAACCCGAGGTCTGCAATGGTACACTTAGCAATTCAACAAGGGTCCAATGTCGGCCCTCCCATTTTTTATCCGGGAAAGATTTGGAGCTACAGGATAAAACGAAAAGTAAAGCAAGGGTATAGATCAGTTTATTCATACCCTTATTAGTTCAGAAACCGAGCCAAAAATTTACTGATAGTGATTTAAATAGCTTTCAGACTGATATCCAAGCTTTTTACCGAATGAGTCAAAGCCCCCATGGAAATAAAATCAACTCCGCATTGTGCAACATCCTCCAGTGTTTCTTCAGTGATACCTCCGCTAGCCTCGGTACCAAATCGACCATCAATTAAAGTAACGGCTTCTCGCATCGTAGCATAATCCATATTATCCAGCATCACAAAATCAACTCCTCCTACTTCGATCACTTCTTTGACCTCACCGAGATTTCGTGTTTCGATTTCAATCTTGAGCGAAAGCTTATTTTCAGCCAGGTAAGTTTTAGTCCGTTCGATTGCGGCCCGGATTCCACCTGCAAAATCGACGTGATTATCTTTGAGCATGACCAGATCATAGAGTGCAAAGCGGTGATTGACACCTCCTCCGATATGGACGGCCCATTTTTCCATCAATCTAAAATTGGGGGTAGTCTTCCGAGTGTCCATCAGTCGAGCTTTAGTATGCAAGATTTTCTGAGTAAGTCTATTCGTCAGAGTAGCGATGCCACTCATTCGCTGCATGCAGTTGAGCACCAAGCGCTCTGAGGTTAAAATCGATGCTGAAGGCCCAGAAACGATCAAGCCAATGTCTCCAAATTTCACCTGATCACCGTCGTTCAACAAAAGCTCCACAGTAAGCCTTGGATCGAATGCCTTGAAAATCATTTCAGCCAACTCCAATCCGGCAATTACACCATCATCCTTAATTAGGAGCTTTGCCCTGCCCGTTTTGTCCGTTGGTATTGCTGCCAAAGAGGAATAATCTCCAGGACCAATATCCTCCGCAAATGCTGATTTTATAAATGAATCGAGTGCCTCTTCAGTCAGGTATTCTGGTCGCATGATCAAAAATACGGAATCCTTGGAACTGAATTTCTCTTTTAGAAAAAAATGGCTAGGCTTTTACGAATTCGAGACTGTAAATTTTCAGGCCTCCTGTTTGCTGCGCAACTTTTATAAAGACTTTGAATAGCCCGTCCTGACTTTGATAGTCTCCGATAAATGAACTTAGGCTGGGGTTGGTTTCGCTTCGATAGACCACCTTAAACCCCATAGATGGGTTCTTTTTGAAAAAATCCTTAATCACCTGTTCGGCTTGATTTTTAGAATATTCCCCTTGCTGACCATTGATATTCAACGAAAGGCTGGAATCAAAATATTTAGCCAAATCCGCACTCGAACCCCCATCAATAGCAGAAATAACTGGATCGATAGATTCGTCGATACTTGCTGCCTTAAAATTAGGCTGAACTGCTAAAACTAATGAAATAATTAAACTTAAAATAAGTGGCATTGCCCTGATTAGGCAAATACTAAGCCAAAAAAAGAAGTCCAAGAAGCAAAAATCCATGGATCAAAAAGCTCTCCCTTAACGGCGTATGATTCCATTAAATCTCCATTTTTGGCTCGAATTATAATATATTTGCGATATGGACAAAAAAGTACTTTTGATGATTCTCGATGGTTGGGGCATTGCTACCAACCCTTCTGTTTCGGCTATCGATAAGGCTAAAACTCCCTTTGTAGACTCACTATATAGAAATTACCCCCATGCAAAATTAGAAGCCTCTGGTCTGGCCGTTGGCTTACCGGTGGGACAAATGGGTAATTCTGAAGTTGGCCATATGAATATTGGTGCCGGAAGAGTGGTCTACCAAGATTTGGTCAAAGTCAATTTGGCTGTCTCATATGGCGAATTAAACACCCATCCAGTACTTGTGAATGCTTTTTCCAAAGCGAAAGCAGGAAAGAAAAAAGTACACTTTATGGGATTACTTTCGGATGGGGGCGTCCATGCCCATATCGATCATTTGAAAGGTCTCTGCGATTCTGCAAAAGCAAACGGCGTCGCTGATGTTTTCATCCATGCCTTTACTGATGGAAGAGATACCGACCCCAAAGGCGGTTTGAATTACATCAAAGAATTACAAAGCCACCTTGCAAATTCTACCGGAAAAATCGCCTCTGTAATAGGTAGATATTATGCGATGGATCGAGATAACCGCTGGGAGCGTGTAAAACTAGCCTATGATGCGCTTGTGTATGGTCAAGGCGAACGCTCAAAAGACATCCTGGCTGCCATCAAAAAATCTTATGATAATAATGTCACAGATGAATTTATCCGTCCCATCATACATGTGGGCCCTGATAATCAGCCTCTGGCAAAAATTGAAGAAGGAGATTTAGTGGTTTGCTTTAATTTCCGAACAGATCGTGGTAGAGAGATTACCCAAGCATTGACGCAGCGTGACTTCGAAGATTACAATATGAAAAAATTGAATCTTGATTACATTACGTTCACCAATTATGACAATACCTTCAAAGGGGTTGAAATACTTTTTGATAAAGATAACCTCCAAAATACCCTGGGAGAGGTGCTCGAGCGGGCTGGAAAAAAGCAGATCCGAATTGCTGAAACAGAGAAGTATCCACACGTTACCTTCTTTTTCTCCGGAGGAAGAGAAACCCAATATGTCGGGGAGAGCAGATTGTTATGTCCATCTCCAAAAGTTGCGACTTATGACCTCAAACCCGAAATGAGTGCTTTTGAAATAGTGGCTAAGATCAATCCGGAATTGAAGAAAAAGAGTGCTGATTTCATTTGCCTTAACTTCGCCAATGCCGATATGGTAGGCCATACCGGGGTATTTGATGCAGCGGTAAAAGCCTGTGAGACAGTAGATAAATGTGCTGAATCTGTAATAACCGTAGCATTGGATAACGGCTATTCCATCATAGTAATCGCTGATCACGGGAATAGCGATATGATGATCAATGACGACGGCTCGCCAAACACTGCCCATACGACCAATCTTGTTCCATTTATCCTAATAGACAAAACTGAAAAAATCGCTGTAAAAGATGGTAAGCTAGGTGACTTAGCTCCTACCATTCTCAAGCTGATGGGAATCGAAACACCAGCGGATATGACAGGAGAAATCTTATTAGCCTAATGAAATCAAAAGCGCAATTACGTCTCATCCCAACCCTTCTTATTTTTATAATCCTTTGCTCTTGTGGTGAACTCGCTAAAACTGAGCAGGAGAAAATGCCTTATTTTGATTTGAAAGGCTTTGTCAAACTGGAAGCAGAAAAACTGGATGGAGCTGAGGTAATTTTAAGCAGTCGAGTTCAAGGTGAAGAGAACCGAGAGGAGAAAATTCTGACGAAGAGCCAGTGGCTTGAGCAGTTCGATACATTTATTCAGTCGGATATCAACAAACCCGCCCTCTACTTATCGTACGACACCAAGGTTCAAAAAAATGTGTTGATTCATTCACTTTTTGAAGATGCAAATGAGAAAGTGAAAGAGATTAAGATTACCTACATCGACGATAAGGTGATTTCAATTACCTTAAAATCCTCTGAGCAAAATTTCTTTTACTCGACGGCTACTAGCGCTGAACTATATATGAATAATGTCACCCAAAAAGTGGATCATTACTCGATCGAAACCACACAAAAAATATGGTTTCTCGAGCCGAGTAATATAAAAATCATGGGAGCCATTAAGCAATCCTCGACTCCCTAATCTGAAATTAGATGAACTGTCAAAAACCAAGCATAATTTTTTAGACATTCAATCCGTTCGATTTTTGTCTCCACACAGATAAATTAAGTGCTTTTAAAAAATATGGCCCTGAAATTAGTTGATTTAATCCGCATCTAGAACCAGTTCTGAACCGTCGCCCGCCTTAAGCCTCGCGTCGTCGTCATCAAGCTTTATGATTTGAAAGTTTTCTGATATTTCACTGTTCTCAAATATGAGACTAAGGGTAGTTCCACCATTGATTGTCCATGTACCACTCATAGAGTTGGCGTCGGATTTCATATTGAATTTCCCGTTAGCGTAGAAAGTCATGGTTTCTTTTTTCTCTTCTCGAGAAAGCTTTTCTTTATCTCCATCGGTATTAAATTCTCTCTTAGCGGTCCAGGTTTTACTGGATTCTCCCGCGAGTTTTTGCTCGTTAGTAACTTCTTTGTTGCTACAAGCATCTACGATAAACAAAATGCCTAGCAGTAGTAAAATATAATTGATTTTCATAATTGGAAGAATTAGGGATATTATAAACCCGTTTTTTCGGAAGTAGAAGCCTTAGGAATCACCAAAATTTGACCTGGATGAATTAGATCAGGATTAGGTATTGAGTCTTTGTTTGCCTCATATATCAATTTCCACTTCATGGAATCTCCGTAGTATTTCTTGGAAATTTTAGAAAGTGATTCACCGGCAGCCACTTCATGTCTAACTGGGGCACTTTCTGAGCCAAGATCTAAATTCGGCATCTTTGGAGCGGCATCGGGCAATTTTTCCTCTCGCCCTTTTTGAAAAAAGTCAAATAATCCCATGATTTTTTATTTTTAGTTATCAGTTGCCAAAGATTATTACAAGCATAATGCCTACTTTTTAAAAAGATTATTTCGGCCTAAAAACTATGTTTTAGCATGATTTCTAGTTTATATAACGGACTGACGCCACAGGTTGGGGAAAGCCAAACTGCCGATGTGTAGAATAACTACCACAACATCGGAAATGACAGAGCCGCATTTCCCAAATTTCGATTCTTTGTCACTGCTTTACTTATTAAACAAAGGAGGTCGCTGCTCCTGCCAATCAGAATTCGCCTGAAGGTAATTTCCCAGAAGAATCAATTTATCCTCCTCAAATAAATTCCCCAGCAAAGTAATGGAAGTCGGGCTGCCTTGGGCATTGAATCCATTTGGAAGACATAATGCCGGATGGCCAGTAAGATTGGTGATTTGTAGCTGTCGCCCGCCAAAGCTAGGCGTCACGATCACATCGTAATCTTTCATCAAGGCATTCACCTCTTCGATGAGCACAGATCGCTGACGGGCAAGCTGTACATATTCCACTGCGGGGATTAATCGAGCGGCTCGGAAGCCGTTTGGCCAAGCATTTTTACCCTGAGCCACTAGCTGATCATCCAGATCCAGCCGAGTTAACTCATCAAAAGCAGCCGCTCCCTCCACCATCAGCATCATCACTAATGGCCCTGAATCGATAGACGTTTTTAACTCAAGCGGATGCAATTCAATCCCCTTACTTTTCAGTAGATCCAAAACCTTTCGATCGTTCTCTTGACCCGGACGATCTCCTTCAAAATAGGATTTGAAATAACCTACTTTTAGTGTCTTCGGATCTTTTTTCGCTTCGTAATTAAACGCAGCTTCGATCGAGCTGGCGTCTTTCGCATCTCTTCCATTGATGATCGAAAGCACAATTCCGTTATCTAAAGAAGATCGAGAAATCGGTCCAATTTTATCCATAGACCAACTCAAGGCCATCGCACCATATTTACTCACCCGGCCATAAGTAGGCCGAAGTCCGGTGACCCCGTTTCTGGTTGAAGGTGATACAATCGAACCCAAGGTCTCCGTGCCAATAGCAAAAGGAACCAATCCAGCACTCACCGCTGAGGCCGAACCCGCAGAGGATCCACTTGAGCCTTGCTCAAGATTCCATGGGTTTTTGGTCACGCCGCCATACCAGACATCCCCCATTGCAAGCGCGCCAAGGGTAAACTTGCCGACTAAAACCGCTCCAGCTTCGTCTAGTTTTGTGACCACCGTAGCTGTAACATCAATCTTCTGATCCTTGTATGGCATTGCACCCCA